>NZ_DFLY01000010.1:157238-259521 GCF_002375525.1 Marinobacter sp. UBA3607
CCGGAGGCTGATCCCGCCAGTGGTGCGGACGAACACCAACCTGGGGCGGTCCAGTAACAAGGTAGATAACGCGTATGCTAAAAAAACTACTCATCGCTAACCGAGGCGAAATCGCCGTCCGGGTCATCCGCACAGCCAAGGCGCTGGGCTATCGAACCGTTGCCGTCTACTCCGAAGCCGACGCCAACGCCCTGCACGTTGAACAAGCCGACGAAGCCGTCTGCATCGGCCCGGCACAAGTGGCCGCCTCCTACCTGAACGCCGAAGCCATCCTCGATGCCGCCGCCAAAACCGGCGCCGACTGCATCCACCCCGGCTACGGATTCCTCTCCGAAAATGCAGGCTTCGCCAAAGCCATCAAACAAGCCGGCCTCACCTTCGTAGGCCCGCCCGAAAACGCCATCGAACTCATGGGCAGCAAACGCCGATCCAAAATCGCCATGCAGGAAGCCGGCGTACCGGTCGTCCCCGGTTACGAAGGCAACAACGCAACCGACGACGAACTCATCGCCGCCGCCAAGGACATCGGCTACCCCCTCATGCTCAAAGCCTCCGCCGGTGGCGGTGGCCGGGGCATGCGCCTGGTCGAGAGCGAAAGCGAGCTGGCCGACAACATCAAACGGGCCAGATCCGAAGCCAAACAGGCCTTCGGCGACGACGAGCTGATCATCGAAAAAGCCGTCATCGAACCCCGCCACGTAGAAATCCAGGTCTTTACTGACCGCCACGGCAATGCCGTGTACCTGGGCGAACGGGACTGCTCCGTGCAGCGCCGGCACCAGAAAGTCGTGGAAGAAGCGCCCTCGCCCTTCGTTACTCCGGAACTGCGCAAAGCCATGGGCGAAGCAGCCGTCAAAGCGGCCCTGGCCTGCGGTTACGAAGGCGCCGGTACCGTGGAATTTTTGGTCGACAAAGACCGTAACTTCTACTTCCTGGAAATGAACACCCGCCTGCAGGTAGAGCACCCGGTCACCGAACTGATTACCGGGCAGGATCTGGTGGCCTGGCAGCTGATGGTGGCCGAAGGCCGGCCACTGCCGCTGGCCCAGGATGAGATCGAACTCAATGGCCACGCCATCGAAGTGCGCCTGTACGCCGAAGACCCGGCCAACGGCTTTACCCCGCAAACCGGCACCCTGCACGAGTTCACTCCGGCCGAGGGCGAAGGCTTACGGTTCGACACCGGCGTGCGCTCCGGTGACGTGGTCAGTCCTCACTACGACCCCATGCTGGCGAAAGTCATCGCCTGGGGCCAGAACCGGGACGAAGCCCGCCGCCGCCTGATCCGGGCGCTTGAAGACACCACGGTGTTCGGCGTAACCACCAACCGCCACTTCCTCAGCCGCATCATCGCGGATGACACCTTCGGTGCCGGTGAAGCCACTACGGCGTTCCTGCAGCAGGCGTTCAAAGATCACCCATCGCTGGCACCGCAAGCACTGAGCATCCGCGAACTGGCCCTCAGCGCCTGCGCCCTGAGCCTCAACAGCGCCGGGCAGGAAGGCTGGAGCAACGCACCGGCCACAGTAATTCCCATGAAGCTGGAAATACAGGAAGACACCGTGGAATTGCTGGTGCGTCACAGTGGCCACAAACTGCTGGTCTCCCATGGCGATGACCACTATGAACTGCTGATCCAGAGCCACGAACAAGGCCAGCTGTGCATTATCGACAATGGTATTCGTCAGCGGTGCCAATACTCCCGGGCCGGTGATTCCCTATATTTGCAGGCACTCGGCCGGTCGTGGTCGGTAACCGACATCACCCACCAGCCTGCCACAGGTGCCCAGGGCGCCGGCAGTGGCCGTATCCAGGCCAGTATGGACGGGGCGATTATCGATGTGCTGGTTGCCGCCGGCGACACCGTACAACAAGGCCAGACGCTGGTGATCCTGGAAGCCATGAAAATGGAGCATCCGGTGAAAGCCGACAGGGATGGCACCGTGGCAACGGTGCACACCAGCAGCGGAGACCAGGTACGGCGCAGCCAGTTACTGGTAGAGCTGGCCGCCAGCGAAACCGAAGAACAAACACAATAACAGGCGCAGGGCAGCACCCCTGCCCTGTCAGCAACGGAACGGACGCGCCATGAGCCAAGACAACGTAACCGCCAGAGACCTGATGCGCAGCCTGCCGGGCGTATTGCGCCGGTTCCCATTCATCGCCAGGGGGCTTTATTACTACGCCGTTAAAGATGACAAAAAGGAACTGACACTGGGCAAGCTGGTGGAGCGCAATGCCAGCAAATACCCGAACCGGCCCGCGATACTGTGCGACGACCAGACCATCACCTGGCAGGAATTCGATGTCTGGAGCAACCGGATCGCCCACTATCTGAAAGACCAGGGCCTGGTAAAAGGCGATGCCATTGCCGTACTGCTCGATAACCGCCCGGAGCTGCTGGCCCTGGTGGCCGGCGCCGGCAAAGTGGGCGTGGCCTGTGCCATGCTCAACACCTCCCAGAAAGGCAAGGTGCTGACCCACAGCATCACCCTGATTGAACCGAAAATGCTGGTGGTCGGGGAAGAACTGCTGGAGCACGCCGAAGGCATTCGCAAAGAAATCGATCTTAAACACAGCACCCCGTTCCTTTACCTGGCCGACACCAACACCCTGAACATCTACGGCGACGCGCCGGAGGGCTACGTCAACCTGGCACAGGAAGTCAGCCGTTGCCCCTCGGCCCGGCCAACCCTGAGTAACCCGGTGGTAATGGGCGACACCGTGGTGTACCTGTACACCTCCGGCACCACCGGCCTGCCCAAGGCAGCCCCGGGTTCACACCGCAAATTCATCCGCGCCTACGGCGGCTTCGGCATGCTGTCCCTGGCCATGGAACCGGAAGACGTTCTCTACTGCACCCTGCCCCTTTACCACGGCACTGCGCTGCTGGTCTGCTGGGGCTCGGTACTGGCCGGCGGCTCGGCCATCGCCCTGCGCCGGAAATTCTCCGCCAGCGCCTTCTGGGACGATGTCCGCCGCTACAAAGCCACCACCTTCGGCTACGTGGGAGAACTCTGCCGCTATCTGCTCAACCAGCCTACCAGCGACCAGGACCGAAACCACAGCCTGACCAAGATGATCGGCAACGGCCTGCGTCCCTCTATCTGGAAGGAATTCAAGGAACGCTTCGGCATTGAAACCGTGGCAGAGCTGTACGCTTCCTCAGAGGGCAACATCGGCTTCAGCAACTTCTTCAACATGGACAACACCGTCGGCTTCTCCACCGCACCCTACAAACTGGTGAAATACCACGAAGGCACCCGGGACCCGATCCGCACCGAGAAAGGCCGGCTGGAAGAAGTGGAAAAAGGCGAACCGGGCTTACTGATTGGCGAAATCACCAAGAAGTGGGCATTTGAGGGTTACACCCAGAAAGAAGCCACCGAAAAATCTATCCTGCGAGACGCCTTCAAAAATGGCGACGCCTGGTTCAATACCGGCGACGTGCTGAAAGAAATCGGCTGCCGACACCTGCAGTTCGTCGATCGCATGGGTGACACCTTCCGCTGGAAGGGCGAAAACGTCTCCACCACCGAGGTGGAAAACATCATCGACGGCTCCGGCATGGTGCAGGAAGCCATCGTGTACGGCGTGGAAATCCCGAACACCAACGGCAAAGCCGGCATGGTGACCCTGGTGCCCCAGAATCCGGAGGCAGATTTTGATGTGGACAGGCTGTTCGCTTACCTGAGCGACAACCTGCCAGCTTATGCCGTTCCGGTGTTTGTGCGGGTAACCCACGCCATCGAGAAAACGGGAACCTTCAAGTACCGGAAGGTGGATATCCAGAAGCTCGGCTATTCCCTGGACCGGCCCCACGAGGAAGTCTATGCCTGGCTTCCCGGTACGTCCGGTTATACCCGACTGACGCCCAAGCTGGTTTCTGACATCGACTCTGGTGGGGTTCGGTTTTAGCCTTTCGCCCTGAGTTGGGGCCTGTTTTCGGCCCTAGCTTGTTGGTTTTGGGGGGTGCGGCCGGGTTGGGGCGCGCTTCCAAAAAACCGCTACAAGCACATCCCTGTGCGCTTCTCTCCGGCCATCCATGGCCTCCGAAATTTTTTGGAAGCGCGCCCCAACCCGACCAATCATAGCCCCAGTAATAGTCAGACGATTTCGGTCCCACCAGGACTTAATCTCCACTGACTATTACTCCGAGGCACGAACAGCGGGAGCGGGGTGTGGCCTCCCAAAAATGTGCGGAGCCATGGATGGCGGAGCAGAAGCGCCACAGGGATGTGCCGCAAGGAGCGGTTTTTGGGAGGCCACACCCCGCTCCCGTATACGCCCAAAGCCTCAGGCTAGGGGCCCAAGCTGACAAACCAAATCAAGCCCCGACACGAAGGACGACCTTGCCGGTAGCCCGACGACCCGTCAGGGCGCCCAGAGCTTCCGCGTATTGCTCGAAATCGAACACCTCGCTGACCTTCGGGTCGATTTTGCCCTCAGAGTACATCTGCAGCAGCTCCATCATGTTCTGTGCACTCACCTCCGGCTCGTTGCGGGTAAAGGCACCCCAGAACACACCAACCACCGAGCAGCCCTTCAACAACGTCAGGTTGGCCGGCACTTTCGGGATATCGCCGGCGGCGAAGCCGATGATCAGGTGGCGGCCGTTCCAGGCCATAGTGCGCAAGGCCTGTTCGGTGAAGTCGCCGCCGACCGGGTCGTAGATCACGTCCACACCTTTGCCCTTGGTGAGTTTCTTCACCGCGTCTTTCAGGGGCTCGTCGGTGTAGTTGATCAGCTCGTCGGCACCGGCATCCTTGGCGATGCGAAGCTTCTCGGAGCTGCTGGCCGCCGCAATCACTTTCGCACCCATGGCCTTGCCCAGTTCCACCGCTGCCAGGCCAACGCCACCGCTGGCGCCGAGCACCAGAAGGGTTTCGCCGGGCTGTAGGTTTGCGCGCTGTTTCAGTGCATAGTAGGAGGTACCGTACACCATCATAAAGCCGGCGGCTTTTTCATCCGGCATGTTGTCCGGTACCGGTAGCAGGTTGGATTCCGGGGCGACGACTTCTTCGGCAAAGGCGCCGAAACCGGTCAGGGCGGCTACCCGGTCGCCAGGTTTGAAGCGGGTAACCTTGTCGCCCACTTCAATGACTTCACCCGCCAGTTCGCCGCCCGGGGAAAATGGCATGGGGGGCTGCAGCTGGTACTTGCCTTCAATGATCAGGGTATCGGGAAAGTTCAGGCCGGCGGCTTTTACGCGGATTTTTACGCCCCGGTCGCCCATTTTCGGGCTGGGTACGTCTTCGATGACCAGTGTTTCGGCGGGGCCGTACTCTTTGCACAGAATAGCTTTCATGATCTCTCCTGATGGCGCCGCCGCACACAGGGGGCACCGTTGTTGTTCGGTATTTTATTGAGGGAGATCAAGCTAAACAGAGTTCCGGTATGAAGCAAATAAAGTTAGCTTATCGGACTTTATTAGCCAAGCTAATAACATCGCGTAAACCCTCCCACTTCAAGCACCTTGCGTTATCAACTGGATGAATCGCAGGCCATTTTCAGCTATGCTTCGCGCTCCCGTTCTGAATGCGTTTTTCGTCCACTTTCAGCCCCAGAGCCGGCCATGTTCGACATCATCTACACCCTTGAAATGATCGGCATTGTGGCGTTTGCCATTTCCGGCATGATTGTCGCGCGCTCGAAAAACATGGATCCGGTGGGGGTCTTTGCCATCGGCTTCATTACCGCACTGGGCGGCGGAACCCTGCGGGATCTGATCATGGACAACCATCCGCTTTACTGGATCAAGCACGAAGAGCAGCCGATCCTGATCCTGGCCATGGCTATTGTGTTCAGCTACTGGAGCCGGGCCCACAGCCTGAAAGAGTCCCGCATTGTGTTTCCGGATGCCATCGGGCTGGGTATTTTCTCCATCCTCGGCGCCCAGCTGGCGCTGGACCTTGGGCATTCGTGGTTTATTGCGTCCATGTTGGGGGTGATGACCGGGTGCTTTGGCGGCGCGCTTCGCGACACCCTGTGCAACGAAGTGCCGTTTATCTTCCGCAAAGACCAGATCTACGCCTCCATCGCGTTTGCCGGCTGCTGGCTCTATTTCGTCTGCCAGTGGTTCCTGGAAAGCGAGTCGCTCGCCCTGACCATCGGTCTGTCATTTATTGTCATTGTGCGAATGGCCGCCGTGCGTTTTGATATCCGTCTACAGAGAGATAACGCGGCTCACTGAACTGTCAATCATCCCTTGGCCTGAGGCCCGTGAGCCGGTAACATTGCCGTTTTTTCATCCAGTTCACGATTTCCGCACGTCAAAAGATTTTAAACTCCAACCCAGGCATCCTGAGAGGCAGACCCCCGTCATGCTTGAACGACTGTTCCAACTCCAGGCCCACGGCACTACTGTTCGTAAAGAAGTGGTAGCGGGCATTACCACCTTCCTGACCATGGCTTACATTATCGTGGTCAACCCCAGCCTACTTTCTTCCACCGGCATGGATTTCGGCGCCGTGTTCGTGGCGACCTGCCTGGCGGCGGTCATCGGCACCCTGATCATGGGCCTGTGGGCCAACTACCCCATCGCGCTTGCCCCGGGCATGGGCCTGAACGCGTTCTTCTCGTTCACGGTGGTTGGCAGCATGGGCTACAGCTGGCAGGTGGCGCTGGGGGCAGTGTTCCTGTCCGGCTTGCTGTTCTTCCTGCTGAGCATTTTCAAGGTGCGGGAATGGATCATCAATTCCATCCCCCTTTCACTGCGATTCGGCATTTCCGCAGGTATCGGTTTCTTCCTGGCCCTGATTGCCCTGAAGAATGCCGGCATTGTGGTAGATCATCCCGCTACCCTGGTCAGCCTGGGTGATGTGAAGGTACCCGAGGCCCTGCTGTTCTTTGCCGGCTTTGTGCTGATCTGTGCGCTCTCCTTCCGCCAGGTTACCGGTTCTGTGATGATCGGCATTATTGCTATAACCGCCGCCGCCATGATGCTGGGCATGGTGGAGTATCAGGGTATTGTGTCTGCACCGCCGAGCATCGCCCCCACCTTTATGCAACTTGACCTGGCCGGCGCCCTGAACGTTGGCATGATCAGCGTGGTCTTTGCCTTCCTGTTTGTAGACCTGTTCGACACCTCCGGCACCCTGGTGGGCGCGGCCCAGAAAGGCGGTTTGCTGGACAAGGACGGCAAACTGCCGCGCCTGGGCCGGGCCCTGATGTCTGACTCTGTTGCCACCATGTCTGGCGCCGCACTGGGTACATCCACCACCACCAGTTACGTGGAATCCACTGCCGGTATCGCGGCCGGCGGCCGCACCGGCCTGACCGCAGTTGTGGTCGCCCTGCTGTTCCTGGCTTGCCTGCTGTTCTCACCCATTGCCAGTGTGATCCCGCCCTATGCCACAGCCCCGGCCCTGCTGTACGTGGCCTGCCTGATGGCCAGCGGGCTGAAACTGATCGACTGGGACGACATCACCGACACCGCACCGGCTATCGTGACCGCCCTGATGATGCCGCTGACGTTCTCCATCGCCCACGGCATTGCCCTTGGCTTCATCACCTATGTGGCGGTGAAAGCCCTGGCTGGCCGCTGGTCTGACCTGAACTGGAGCGTCACCGTGATTGCCGTCGTCTTCGTTCTGAAATTCATGTTCCTGGACCTGGCATAAGCCGGGTCCATACAGGTGAGTTATGGATTATTTTTCCGAAAGTATTAAAAAGGCCATCCGCACGGTACCGGACTGGCCCAAACCGGGGGTGTCGTTCCTCGACATCACCACGGTGCTGCAGGACAAAACAGCTTTTCGAAAGCTGATCGACGCCTTCGTGCACCGCTACCACGGCCAGCATATCGATGCCGTGGCCGCGGTTGATGCCCGCGGCTTCATCATCGGCTCGGCCCTGGCCTATGAGCTGAACGCCTCGCTGGTGCTGGTGCGCAAGAAAGGCAAGCTGCCGTTCGACACCATGGTGGAAGACTACGAGCTGGAATACGGCACCGCGTCTGTTGAATTGCACAAAGATGCCTTCAAGCCCGGCGACAAGGTGGTGCTGGTGGACGACCTGATCGCTACAGGTGGCACCATGCTGGCCGCAACCCGGCTGATCCGCCGCATTGGCGCGGAAATTGTGGAAGTGGCCGCGATGATCGATTTGCCGGATCTGGGCGGCTCCCGCAAGCTGCAGGAAGAAGGCCTGCAGGTTTATACTGTGTGTTCATTCGACGGAGAATAACCACAGTTACAGGAGGCGACCATGCCCGATTATCAGCACCACTGGAAAGACGGTACCCCCGTTCACCTGCCCCTTGGCAAGATCGTGTGCATTGGTCGCAACTACGCCGAACACGCCCGGGAACTGAATAACCCAGTGCCGGACGAGCCGCTGCTGTTTATCAAACCCTCTACAGCAGCGGTGCACATCACCCGCCCGCTGGATTTCCCCCGCAATCAGGGCGCGGTGCACTTTGAAACCGAACTGGCGGTACTCATCGGCCGCCCACTCACCCATGCTTCCGAGAGCGAAGCTGAAGCTGCCATTCTGGGTTACGGCCTGGCGCTGGACCTGACCCTTCGGGATATCCAAAGCAAGCTCAAGGAAAAGGGCCAGCCCTGGGAACGGGCCAAGGCCTTTGACGGCGCCTGCCCGCTCTCGCCTTTCGTGCCCGCCGACAAACTTCCGAAGGACAACATTCACTTCACCCTGGACATTAACGGCCAGCGCCAACAGACCGGCGACACCCGTGATATGCTGAACCCCATCGTACCGCTGATTGCCCACATGAGCAGCCAGTTCACCCTGCGACCGGGGGACGTGGTGCTGACCGGAACCCCGAAAGGCGTTGGCCCGCTGGAATCCGGCCAGACCCTGTCGCTGGAACTGGAAGATCTGCTGTTTGTGGAAACCACAGTGGTCTGAAATGCCTGCCTGAACGCATATTCAGGCACATCATCAGTTTCAGGGAACACCCAGCACCATGGCGAAGAAACCGGTAACCTCACGCACAGGTCGATTCTTCAAACTGGCCGGCATGACCGCCTCGGTGGCCGGCCAGTACGCTGGCCAAAGGGCACGGCGTATGTTCCGCACCGTGGATGACGAAAGCGCCCGCAGCGAAAGCTACACCCGCATGGCCGACGAGATTGCCGATACCCTGGGCGAGCTCAAGGGCGCCGTTATGAAAGTGGGCCAGATTGCCTCCCAGACCCAGGACTTCCTGCCCAAGGAGTTCTCCCAGGCGCTGGAAAAACTCCAGAAAGAAGCCCCACCCATGCCCTTCGAGGTCATTCTGGAACAGGTGGAAAGCGAACTGGGCAAACCGGTGGGCGAGTTGTTCGAATACCTTCAGGAAACACCCTACGCCTCCGCCTCCATCGGCCAGGTACACCGCGCCCGCCTGCACGACGGCACTGACGTGATCGTAAAGGTCCAGTACCCTGGCGTGGACGAATCCTGCGATTCAGACCTGAAACAGCTGCGCCTGGCCCTGAAACTGGGCGGCCTTTTGAGAATGCCGAAGGAAACGGTAGACCAGCTGTTCGGCGAAATCCGCCTGCGCCTGAAAGAAGAACTGGATTACGAAAACGAAGCCCGCAACCTGAAACTCTTCCACGACTTCCACAAAGACCAGCCGTGGGTACTGATTCCGGAAGTGATCGACAGCCACTCCACCCGTCGGGTTCTGACCCTGGAGCTGGTGGAGGGCGACCACGTCAGCAAGGTCACACCCGAACGCTACAGCCAGGAAACCCTCAACGAAATCGGCCACCGCATCTTCACCATCATGGCCGACCAGCTGTTCCGCTTCCAGTGCATCCACGGCGACCCCCACGCTGGCAACTTCGCCTACCGGCCGGATGGCACCATCATCATGTATGACTTTGGCTGCGTGAAGAAACTGAAGCCGGAGATTGTAGAAGCCTACCGCAAGGCACTGATTGCCGCGCTGGATGAAGACTACCAGGCGCTGGACGAATATCTGATTGATCTGGGCGCCCGCGTGGATAACCAGCCGGCGGTAGACGAAGCCTACTACGCCATGTGGCGCGACATACTGATTATTCCGTTCCTGAACGATGAACCTTACGACTTTGCCGAGGCAGACATCCACAAGCACGTCGCGGCGAAAACCAGTACGGTGTTCAAGTATCTGGATTACTTCAAGCCGCCAGTGGAAAGTATCTTTATTGACCGAATGATTGCCGGGCATTACTGGATGTTAAAAAGACTCGGCGTACAGGCCGCATTCAGAAGTGAATTAGAGAAATACCTGCGAAGTTGAGGCAAGAGTCCTGTCGGGGAGGGCCTTCCAAAACTGTGCGGAGCCATGGATGGCGGAGCCCAAGCGCCACAGGGATGTGCCGAAGGAGCGTGTTTTGGAAGGCCCTCCCCGACAGGACTCCATTCTCCAAAATCAGAGAAAGCTCGAAACCCACTCCCTCAGGCCATCGCTGGCACCTTTCCGGATCACTCTGGCACGTGAAACCGAGGCTGGTTCTCCCGGATCAATCACGGTGATGGGCACATCGATGTCCACTTCGTAGACCAGCCCAGCGGCCGGGTATACCTGTAGTGACGTTCCCACAATCAGTAACTGGTCTGCCGTGCGCACCACTTCTGCAGCGGCATCCAGCATCGGCACTTCCTCACCAAACCAGACGATGTGCGGCCGGAGCTGGGCACCGAGGTCACAGGTGTCACCGGGCTTGATGTCGTTGTAGCCGATATCGTAGATCAGCTCGGGATTCACCGAGCTGCGGGCCTTGGTGAGTTCACCGTGAAGGTGGATCACGTTGGAGGAGCCGCCCCGCTCGTGCAGGTCATCCACGTTCTGGGTGACTACGGTAACCCGGTAGCGGTTTTCCAGTTCGGCTAGCAGGCGGTGGGCCGGGTTCGGCTGAGCCGACAGCAACTGCCGGCGGCGTTCGTTGTAGAACCGTAACACCAGGTCACGGTTGCGTTCGAACGCCTCCGGCGTGGCTACGTCGTACACACTGTGCTGCTCCCACAACCCGCCGTTGTCACGGAAGGTGGAGAGGCCGCTTTCGGCGCTGATGCCAGCGCCGGTGAGCACTACGATGTGCTCTTGCATCAGTCGAAGATCTTGCCCGGGTTGATGATACCGTTGGGGTCGAACACCTGCTTGATACCTTTAAGATAGGCGATTTCCGCCTCGCTGCGGGTGTAATGCAGGTAGGGCTTCTTGGTCATGCCCACGCCGTGCTCGGCAGACACACTGCCCTGGTAACGCTCGACAATCTCGAACACCCACTTGTTCACCTGCTGGCACTTCTCGAAGAAGTCTTCCTTGGCCATGTCTTCCGGCTTCAGGATGTTCAGGTGCAGGTTGCCGTCGCCGATGTGGCCGAACCAGATGATTTCGAAGTCCGGGTAATGCTCGGTGACGACGTCGTCGATTTCCTGCAGGAAGCCCGGCACCTTCGAGACCACCACAGAGATGTCGTTTTTATAGGGAATGCGCGGGGCGATAGATTCGGAGATCCGCTCCCGCAGCTGCCACAGGTTCTGGGCCTGGGTTTCGCTCTGGCTGATCACTCCGTCCAGCACCCAGCCTTCCTCTACGCAGTGTTCGAACAGGGACATGGCATCGTCCATCACCTGATCGGATACCGCCTCGAATTCCAGCAGCGCGTAGTAAGGCGCTTCGGTCTCGAACGGGGCCTGCACCTGGCCGTGGGCCAGTACGTGGTTCATGGCCTGGTGGGAGAAAAATTCGTAGGCGGTCAGGTCCAGCTTGCTCTGGAACTTCTGCAGCACATCCATGGTGTTGGTCAGGTCGCCCAGGCCCAGAACCAGTACCGTGAGGTTATCCGGCTGGCGGGTAAGCTTCATGGTGGCTTCGGTAATGAAGCCCAGGGTGCCCTCGGCGCCGATAAACAGGTGGCGCAGGTCGTAGCCGGTATTGTTCTTTTCCAGGTCCTTGTTCAGGTCCAGGATATCGCCCTTGCCGGTGACCACTTTCAGGCCGGCTACCCAGTCGCGGCTCATGCCATAGCGGATCACCTTGATGCCGCCGGCGTTGGTAGACAGGTTTCCACCCAGCTGGCTGGAACCGGCAGAGGCGAAGTCCACCGGGTAGTACAGGCCGTTTTCCTCGGCGAAGTTCTGCAGCTGTTCGGTGACCACGCCCGACTGGCAACGTACCGTGCGGTCGCTGGCATTGAATTCCAGGATCTGGTTCATGTTATCGAACGCCACCACCACCTCGCCGTTGGCGGCAACGGCGCCGGCGCTCAGGCCGGTACGCCCGCCGGACGGTACCAGGGCCACCTTGTGCTCGTTGGCAAACTTCACCACGGCCTGCACCTGCTCGGTGGTCTTCGGCAGTACGATCGCCAGGGGCTTGGGCGGATGGATTTTGGTCCAGTCCTTGCCATAGGTGTCCAGGTCGGCCGGATCGGTCAGAACCTTGCCCGGAGCGTCGCCGGTAGCCACCAGCTCTTTAAGGGAAGCAATGATCTGTTCGGAATTCATGGGTGTGTCTGTCTCTCAGGTTGGGCCGCGCGTGGTCAGAAGGCGTTCACAAAGAATTGATTCAGGCAAACCGGCGCGCTGTGAAAATCTCCGTTTATGGTATCATACCGCCCCTGTTCTGTGAGCCGGGTTGACGATCCCCGGCCGCGGTCATTTCACGTGACGAAAGGTTCGGAAGCTAGCCCATGTCAAATACGTCTCTCGAAAAGAGCAAAATCCGGATCCTGCTGCTGGAAGGCGTGCATCAATCTGCCATTGATACCCTGAACGCTGCGGGTTACACCAACATCGAGTACCTGACCCATTCACTGGGCGAGGAAGACCTGATCGAGAAGATTGCCGATGCGCACTTCGTCGGTATCCGGTCTCGCACCCAGCTGACCGAGAAAGTATTTGAAGCTGCCAAGAAGCTGGTGGCTGTGGGCTGTTTCTGCATCGGCACCAACCAGGTGGACCTGCAGGCAGCAACCCGCCGTGGTGTTGCCGTTTTCAACGCACCTTTCTCCAACACCCGTTCCGTAGCCGAGCTGGTTCTGGCCCAGGCCATCCTGCTGCTGCGTGGCGTGCCCGAGAAGAGCGCCAAGGCGCATCGGGGTGAGTGGACCAAGTCCGCCAAGAACAGCTACGAAATCCGTGGCAAGAAGCTGGGCATCATCGGCTACGGCAACATCGGTACCCAGTTCAGTGTCCTGGCCGAGAGCCTGGGCATGGACGTGTATTTCTACGACGTGGTTTCCAAGCTGTCGATCGGTAACGCCACCCAGGTGGGCACCCTGCAGGAACTGCTGAACATCGCAGACGTGGTTTCCCTGCACGTACCGGAAACCCCGGCCACCAAGTACATGTTCAAGGCCGAGCAGTTCGCCCAGATGAAGCCTGGTTCCATCCTGATGAACGCGTCCCGCGGCACCGTGGTCGACATCGACGCGCTGGCCGACGCCCTGCGCTCCGGCAAGCTGCTGGGTGCTGCGGTAGACGTATTCCCGGTTGAGCCGAAGTCCAACGATGAAGAGTTTGTATCTCCGCTGCGCGAATTCGACAACTGCATCCTGACCCCGCACGTGGGTGGCTCCACCATCGAAGCCCAGGAAAACATCGGCCGTGAAGTGGCCGAGAAGCTGGCCATGTACAGCGACAACGGCACCTCTGTGTCTTCCGTGAACTTCCCGGAAGTGGCACTGCCGTCGCACCCGAACCAGCACCGTCTGCTGCACATTCACGAGAACGTGCCGGGCGTGATGTCCGAGATCAACCAGGTGTTCTCCGAGAACAGCATCAACGTGTGCGGCCAGTACCTGCAGACCAAGGAAGACATCGGCTATGTGGTTATCGATGTCGACAAGGCCTACGGCGAACTGGCCCTGGAAAAACTGCGTCAGGTGAAAGGCACGATTCGCTGCCGCGTTCTGTTCTGAACCGGTTTTCACCAGCCGTAAAAAAACCCCGCAGGCTTTCGCCTCCGGGGTTTTTCTTTTGCGCTGGGAGCGGAGAATTACTGCTCCATCGGCACCAGCGTCAGCTCAACGCGACGGTTTTGCTCACGGCCCGCTGAGGTATCGTTAGAAGCAACCGGGTAGCGCTCGCCATAACCGGTCGCACGGGTACGGCGCGGCTCGATGCCCTGGTTCAGCAGGAAGTCCCGCACTGAAGAAGCACGGCGCTCACTCAGCAGCTGGTTGTAGCTGTCGGAACCGGTGCTGTCTGTGTGGCCTTCAATCTGGATGATGGTCTTGTCGAACTCTTTCAGTACCAGGGCTACAGACTCCAGGGTGCCGGTAAAGCCGGAACGGATGCTGGACTGGTCTGTGTCAAAGGTGATGTTGCCAGGCATAACCAGCTCGATCTGGTCGCCATTACGGACGACGCGAACACCGGTGCCTTCCAGCTTCTGACGCAGCTGCGCTTCCTGGCGGTCCATGTAGTAACCGATACCACCACCGACAGCCGCACCACTGGCAGCGCCGATCAGGGCACCCTTGCCGCGATCACTGTTGCTGGATGTAGCCGCACCCACGACAGCACCGCCCAGGGCACCGATAATGCTGCCCTTGGTGGCGTTAGAGGTTTTCTCTTCGCCGGTGTACGGGTCGTACGTCATGCAGCCACTCATACCAACGGTGGCAACTGCGAAAGCAAGGATTGTCTTCTTCATGGTTTTCTCCTGCGTCGGTTTTTCTTGCGGCCCTGCCAGATCCGGCGCCGGCCATTTCATTCCGAGAATGTTTCAATAATGGTGTTAAACACCGTAGCCTGCAAATCCTGGGCTTCGTTTACCAGATGATGACGACCATCCGGGATTCTTCGTTCCCTCACAGAGGAAAATTTATTGCGGATAATGCGCAGATTGTGCTGCCAGTCTACGGTGGTGTCTTTCTCGCCCTGCACCACGGTAACCGGAAAATCCACCGGCCTGGCCGACTCGATGTGCGGCACCCATTTTTTCAGGGCCGTTACCCAATCAACGTGCACCGCGCGAGCCTGGAGCGGATCATGCTCCCGCAAAAACTGCAGAAACCGCGTATTCCCGCTGTTTTCGTTAAAGGCTCGCTTCCATCGGGTCAGAAACGGTTTGACCACACTGTGCAGCACTCTGGCACCTAACCAGCCCATGGGCCGAACGAGGGGCGCCAGCAGGACCACTCTCCGGAATGCGGAGGTGTCCTGATCGTGGTGGTTGGACAGCAGGTAGTCAATCAGGATCGCCCCACCAGTACTCTGGCCCACAGCAAACCAGGGCCCGCGCACCATGTCTTTCACCTCGGCCATGACCTCAGACAACACCGCCTGGTATTCCAGGAAACTGCCAATGGCTGCCGGTGTACCGCTGGACAGCCCGTGCCCGGGCTGGTCGTAGGTCAGCACGTCAAAACCGGCGCCCAGGCAACGGTCAATCAGCTGGGTATACAGCCCCACGTGGTCAAAGTAACCATGCAGGATGAACACCGTGCCCTTGCTCCCTGCCGCCTCCGGCAGCCGGAAGTAATGCACCATGACTTCGTGCCGGTCTGCCTTTACGTAGCCCTGATGGTAAGCCACCTCCGGGTGCTCCACCCAGAGATCCAGGCCGTAAAAACGGCAATAGGCTTCCATCTCAACACTGAGGTCCCGGCGCTCGGCCGGGTCGAAAGGCTCCAGACGCTCCAGCAGGGAATGTCTGTCCCAATTCGGTATTTCTATGGTATCTGTTTTCCAGTACACGTAGAGTTAAACGCCTGTCATGAATCAATAATTGACCGTCATCCTAACCCATTCACGAGGGAGAACACAGATGTTCCAGCCGCTTCTTGAGGCAGGGTTACGCCAGACCATGCACCGCCTGGTGCGCCCCATGCTCTCGAATGCTGTACCGCTGTCACTGCAACGCCGGCTGGTTCGCCAGGCCTATCGCAGCTCGGTCCCTCCCCGTGATGTCCGCTTCCGCAAAGACGACCTTGGTAATGTGCCGGTACTGAGGGCTACGCCGGCGCAACTGGCAATAGGCACCATCCTGTACCTGCACGGAGGTGGCTATATCATCGGCTCGGCCGCCACCCACAAAGGCATTGCTGGGCACCTGGCGAAGCTGAGCGGTTGTGAAGTGATCGTTCCGGATTACCGGCTGGCACCGGAACACCCCTACCCGGCCGCACCGGATGACGCAGAATCGGTTTACCGGGCACTGCTGAGCCAGGGCATTCCGGCAAGCTCGGTGGCGCTGGCGGGCGATTCGGCCGGAGGCGGGCTGTCGTTAGTCCTCGCCATGCGCCTGCGGGACCAGAACAAGCCGTTGCCGTCTTCCATCACCTGTTTTTCCCCGTGGACCGACCTGACCCAGCAACAGCTCTACCAACCGGAATGCGAACCGGTCTTGCACGCCAGCTGGACCAAAAATGCGGCCCGCCTGTATGGCGGCCAGACACCCCTGACCAATCCGATGATTTCACCGGTGTTCGGTGACCTGAGCGGCCTGTCACCGCTGCTCATTCAGGCAGGCAGCCAGGAAATACTGCTGAATGATGCCACCCGGCTGGCGGCAGTTGCCAAGCGCGACGGCGTGGACACTACGCTGGAGATCTACAACAGCCTGTGGCATGTGTTCCAGGTACACAGCGGCCAGCTGAACCGGGCCACCGAAGCCGTGGCCGTTGCCGCCGACCATATCAGGCGTCATCTGGCAGGCTGATTTCCCCCTTCAGGAGCGCTTCTTTTCGAACCCGGGGCCAGCGTTTTACCTGCCATTCCAGTTTCGAGGCCCGGCTGCGATCTCCGGCCGGGGCCTGGAACTCCAGGGTCAACGGGCCTTTACCACGCAGGCTGCGGGCCCCCTTGGGCGCACCGGCCTGGTGCTCTGCGAAGCGCCGCTCAACGTCGGTGGTAATTCCGGTGTACAGCGCACCGGAGGCGGTACGCACCAGGTACAGAAACCAGCCCTCAGCCATGTTCCAGCGCCTGCTCCCGTTGTTTCACTTTTTTCTGCTGCAGCCAGAGCCCGGCAATAATCAGCACCAGCCCCACGTAGGTGGATGGCAGAATCACCTCGCCCAGAATGAAGTAGATAAATACCAGTGACAAAAACGGGGAGATGAAGATCAGATTGCTCACTTTCGAGGTATTTTCCGCCTTTTTCATGGCTTGGGACCAGAGCACAAAGGCAATTCCCATCTCGAACACCCCCACGTACAGGGCCGCTGCCAGCGAGCCACCCAAAGGAAATTCCAGCCCGACGGTATACCAGCACACCAAGGCGATCACCGGCAGGCCAAACAGGAAATTCAGGAACAGGCCAACTACAGGATCACGGGTGTCCCGGGTGGCAATAATCCAGTAAGACGCCCAGACCACTGTACTGCCCAGTGCCAGGGAGACCCCCAGCGGGTCTGAAAAACTCAGAGAGGTAACCGCCCCGCGAGTGGCAATCACCACTACCCCGGCATAGCACACCAGCCCGGCCAGGATATCGATACGGCGCAGCTTCTGGCCCAGAAACGGCACAGACAGATACGCCAGCACCAGCGCCCAAGTGTAGTTCAGGGGCTGGGCCTCCTGGGCCGGCAACCGGTCAAAGGCGCCGAACAACAGGAAATAATACAAGCAGGGATTGATCAGCCCCATGCCGATAGACTGAAGGTACTGGCGGCGGGAAAGCTGGAACACCTCCTGCCAGCGTCCCATGATCACCAACGCTCCGCCCATAACCACAATGGAGGCGGCACAGGCCACCAGCAGCATCTGCACCGGCGCCAGGTCCGCCAGGGCCAGCTTGAACGCCGTAGCCACGGTAGACCAAAGCAATACAGTACCCAGACCAAACAACATGGCCTGCTTCTGGTTTTTCATGAATTCTGCTCCGGATTGGTTTCGAGCCAGCGATAGAGTGTCCGCCGGTTAATACCGAGGATCTGTGCAGCACGACGCTTGTTGCCATCAACCGCCGCCATCACCTTGCGCACATAGTCCTGCTGCAGGGCTTCCAGTGTAGGCCATTCCGGGATGCTATCGGCCACAGGGTCAGCCGGGGGCGCCTGAAGCGAACTTTGCCGCTTGCGAATCCGCTCTGGCAGATGCTCCGGTTGGATGGTGTCGCCATCACAGAAGGTCACCGCCCGTTCAATGGCACTGGACAACTCCCGGACATTTCCCGGGAATAGATAGTCCCGGAGCACCCGGAGGGTGACATCACTGAACTTGATGAACCCCCGGTTGTGTCGCCTGCATGCTTCTTTCAGGAAGTGCATGGCCAGCATTTCCACGTCTTCACCCCGGTCCCGCAGTGGCGGCACCTGCAGCGCGAGGGTTTCCAGGCGGTAGTACAAATCTTCCCGGAACAGCCCGCCTTCAACGGCCTTCATCAGGTTTACATGGGTAGCCGCCAGAATGCGTACATCCACGGTTTCTTCGTGATCCGCCCCGACCGGCTTGATGGCGCCTTCCTGCAGCACCCGCAGCAGCTTGGCTTGCAGTGACAGCGGCATTTCACCGATCTCGTCCAGCAGCAAGGTACCACCACTGGCTTCGGCAAACAGGCCTTTGCGGGCCTGGCGGGCGCCGGTAAAGGCGCCGGCTTCGTGGCCGAAAAACTCGCTTTCCATCAGGTCTGGCGGAATGCCGGCGCAGTTCACCGCCAGGAACGCCCTGTCCGCCCGGTCACTCTGATTGTGAATGGCACGGGCTACCAGTTCTTTACCGGTGCCGCTCTCACCGTTAATAAGCACCGCCGCCTGGCTGCGGGCCACCTGGCGAATTTCACCCCGAAGGCGCTCCATGGCCGGGCTGTCACCCACCAGCCCCATATTCTGTTCACCCTGCTGGCGGGACTGGATTTCAGCCAGTTGCCGGTTCACATCGGCCTGTGCCAGCAATCGTTTGATTTTCAGCCGCAAATGGTCGGTCGACAACGGCTTGGTGAGAAAGTCATCCGCTCCCGCCTTCAAGGCCTCAACCGCCTGGTCTACGGTGCCAAAGGCGGTGATCACAATAAAAGGGATTCCGGGGTGCTCGGCCTGCTGAAAGGCCAGCACCTGCATACCGTCGCCGTCGGGGAGCCGCAGATCCGACACGATCAGGGCCGGCCGCTGTTGCTGCAACAGCCCCCGGGCCTCTTGCACAGTGGCGGCACGGTCGACGGCATAGCCATCCATTTCCAGCTCCTCGGCCAGGAGCTGGCCCAGGCTGGGATCATCTTCCACCAGCATAAGGGTGGCAGCTGTTGCAGACATCATTCGGACTCCTTGGGGAAATACAGGCTCATGCGGCAGCCACCCAGCTCACAGCTGCCCACATCCACCCGGCCTCCGTGTTCTTTCAGCACACTGCTGACTACTGCCAGCCCGAGCCCCGTGCCTTCACCGGCGGCCCGGGTACTGTAGAAGGGCTCAAAAATCTGAGCCCGTTGCGGCGCCGGAATGCCGGGGCCATCGTCTTCCACCCGCACTTCCCAGCAGTCGCCGGCATCGTGGGCAGACACCCGTAACCGTGACTGTGCAGACTGGCAGGCGTTGCGAATCACATTCAGACAAGCCAGCCCCACCCGCAAAGGCTCCGCCCGTACCGGCATAGCCGCATCAAGGCCTTCGGTTTCCAGGGTTCTGGCTGCGCAGCGGTTATCGTCCGCCACCCGCTGCATCACATCCGCCAGCACCGAAGACAAATCCAGTGGCCTGCGGGAATCGGGTACATGCCGGAAACAATCCAGCAATTGCTGGATAATGGCGGTCATACGGCTGACCTGGTGCTCAATATCGGTCAGGTGGCGTTGCTGGTCCTCCGGCAAGCCCGAGCGGGCAAGGATTCGGGCCCGGCCCTGAATCACATTCAGCGGTGCCCCCAGTTCGTGGGCCACCCCGCCGGCAACCCGGCCGATCATGGCAACTTTTTCCTGATACTCCAGCTGCTCGGCCAGCGCCCGCTCCCGGGCAATACGACCCTCGATTTCCGATTCGGCGCCCGCCATCCGGCGGCCCAGCTCGAGAATGCCTTTGTGTATCTGCCGGATTTCCCGGGGGCCGGACGGTGGCACCGCCAATACCCATTGGCCGGGCGCAAGGCCTCCCATGTTTTCCAGTAAACGGTTCACATGCCGGCCAACGGTCCGGTAATGGCCGAGTACAACCACAAGGATGATGATGGCCGACAAGGCCGACCAGATACTCACTGCCCACCATCGGGATGAGGCGACCAGGTCATGGAAATCGCTGCGCTGGCGGGTAACCTGGAGCAGCCCCTGTATACGGCCGTCCTCGCCCACCAGCGGGGTGAATTGGGAAAACACCGATTCGCCGTCGACCCGGCGGAAGGCTCCCCCCAGCTCACCGCTGGTGATCACCTTCTCCGCACTGGCGCTGTTGGTGACATCTGAATCCGCTACCCCCAGGCTGGCCACCCGGTTACCGGCATCATCAAACACCGAGGCCCCGGAAATGCGGCCGATCTGGAAAATGGATTTCAGGGACTCCCCCAAGACCAGCTCATCACCCTGGGACAGGGCATTGGCAACCGGCCCGGTGACGGCGCGAGCAACCAGTTCGAGGTCTTCCCTGAGCCGGTCATTCAGGGCCCGCTCCACCGCCCCCAATCCGATGTAGATGGCGATGCCACTGAATAACAGCAGGGGCACAACGATACTCAGTACCAGAGTCAGCTGCAGGGAGCGGAATAAATCCCGGAAGCGCCGGCCAAGGGAAACCATAAACCTGTCCTTCGCAAGAAGTGTCACACCATTTTTGACACATGTGGCATTTTGCCACAACCCAAGTTACTCACCTGTAATGGCAAACACAACAATAAGCAACTGATTTAAAAAACATTATTAGATTTGGGAAAGTTGGCACGGCGACTGCAATACGCTGACCGTCATTCACTGAAATCGGGGAACACCAAATTCTTCCCCCGACCCGTTGAAGCGAAAGGAGCCTGACCTATGAACAAGCTACTCGTCTCTGTAACCGCATCCCTGGCACTTCTGGCCGCGGCACCCGCGATGGCACAGCAGAACCAGCAAGAGCCGGCAGCCCAGCAGACCCAGGGTTCCGGCTATTCTGACCCGGCCGCAGCGGGCACCCAGGACACCAACTTCAGCGATGCCCAACTGAAAGACTTCATCGAAGCCCAGGAAGGTGTCATGGAAGTGCGCGAAGAGTACATCCAGAAGATCGAAGCGGCGGATTCCCAGCAGAAAGCCCAGGAACTGCAGATGGAAGCCAACGACAAAATGGTTTCCGTGATTGAAGACGTAGGTATCGACATCCCCACCTACAACTCCATCGCAACCGCCTACAGCAGCGAGCCGAAAGTTCGCAACCGTGTTGACGCCCTGATGTAAGCAAACCCGCATCCGGTTCGTCAGTTGCCCCGCCTTTGCGGGGCTTTTTCGTTTCAGTGCAGCATCAAAGGCCGGGAGATCATTCTGACCCCCTCAGCCGCACAGATCTCCGCGGCACGGGCCGTCAGGTCAGAAATAAACCGGGTCTGGTCCCGCGGCTCCAGCGGATAAGCCTTCAGGCGGTACTTCATACCGGTGTCTCCGGCGGACACAGCCACTATCACCGGCTGATGGGTCTTGGTCAGCGGACAGGCATAGATGGTGTCGCGAAAAAGCAATTGCATGCACGCCACATCGTGGTTCGGGTCCAGATAAACCTCAGCCACACACATCAGGTTATCGGTTCCGTCATTGCTATTGGCCAAGAGGGTGTTCCACAACAGGCCATGAGGAATCACGATGACCGTGTCATCCAGGGTGACAATCTCTGCTGCCCGGGTGCCGATGGAGCGCACCTCGCCATACTGGCCGTTCACTTCAATCCAGTCGCCGGGCCGGTAAGGCATTTCGTACAGGGTGACGATGCCGGCAATCAGGCTGTTGGCGTAGTCCTTGAAGGCAAAGCCCAGGGCCAGACCCAGGGCACCGAAGATGGCCACCATGTTTTCAAATGAAGGCTCAACCAGAACCGGCACCACCATGGTGATGGTGAGGATGATAATCAGCAGCCGCAGCAGCGGCACAGACGCCAGCAGATACAGCCGGGGCTTGCCGGACAGTTTGCCGGCCACTGCCGGCACCAGCTTCTGCACCACGAGAATCAGCAGCGACGCTATCACCACCAGGATAGCGGCTTCCAGCAAGGCTTCAGAGGTTATGGATGACAATGCACCCTTGATATCAAGATCGCCCATCATAGCCTCCTAGAAACCGTCGACCGGGTAACCCCGGGACTGCAGATATTTACGCACGGCGGGATAGCCCAGCGGAGTAACCCTGAACGCGCCTGCGGTGTCGCCCTGCGTGACCAGGTCGGCACGCTGGAACCGCGCCAGCGACAAGCTGATCTCCTGCCCCGGCAAGCCGGTCACCAGTTGTAACTGCTCGGAGGTCAGCCCGTTGTGCAGCAACAAGGCATGCAGAATATGCCCCGGTTGCCGGCCGTTGCTCTGGGGCACCGCCGGCAGGCTCAACTGCTCCAGCGGCGCTACCCAGCAGCTCGGGCCGTTGGCAGGAATATCTTTCTTCTCTTCTTTATCGCCGTTCTCGGTGTCTTCCTCGGCCCTGGCCCTGAGGGTTCTTTGCCAGATAGCATGGGCAACTCCGCGGTTGCCCCGGGCCATGGTAGCCAGGTCCCGGGCGAAGTCGCTGTACTTGCGTTCGCAACCCTCCTCCGGAGCCGGCAACACATACAGGCCATCGTTGGTCATGCGAGCGGTGAGTGGCCCACCCGCCTTACCCGACGCCAGGAAAGCCAGCCACCGGGTAAGCCGGTCATCCGTCAGGGGCGCGACCGTCAGCGGCGCCACATGCAATTCTGGCAGGTACTGCACCCAGAACTGCCAGCACCAGCTGGAACATCCCACCATGCCCTTGCCGGCACCCTCCATTGCCACCCGGGCAAAGAACTCTTTCAGCAAGCCCATGCCAGACCGATGCCTGAGCCAGAAATCCGCAAGCTCCGGTACCACCCAGTCATCGCCCGCCAGCTGCTCATCCCACCAGCCGGAGATGTCTTTCTCCGCCATCAGCAGGTTATCCGGGGGCGAGATCACCCGCAGTCCGCTGGCGCGCAAAGCCCCCTGAATACCGGAAAACGGCGGCGCAACCAGAAAACTCACCTGCCGGTTGTGGGTGCCCCCTTGCCGCAGTGATGCCAGGCATTCATTGATCGCCCCGGCCAGCTCTCCGGCCTCCGGCTGCGGTGCGTACCGGCCAAGCTTTGCATGGGACAGTGCCGGCAGGTCGTCCAGGCTCTCGAAGGCCTGGTCCTCCGGCGTCATCTCGGCGCGCAATTGCTGAAGGATATCCCGCAAGCCACTGCGTAAGGTCTTTTGCACAGAGGTTTCCGGGGTTTTCCATTGGTCCAGCGCAATCAACCCGCCGGGCAGGCAGGGGTTTTCCTGAGCGGTCTCGGACGTCAAAGATGCTACTCCAGCCAGATTATTCGGGAACCAGCCAGGTGATCGAAGACGACCACCCCAACCCGTTTTCGCCCTGCAGTTCGTCCATCATGGCCGCAAAGCGTTGCTCAAAGCCCCAGGGCGGATTCACCACCAGCATACCTGAGCCAACCATGCCCCGCTCCGGCGGCGTATCCAGCATCACTTCGCTGCGCAGAACCTTACGCACTTCACCGCCTTTCAGGGCAGAAACCAGCTGCTCCTGCAAGCCACTGGTCAGTATCGGATACCAGACAAGATAGACCCCATGGCGGCACTTTTTCCATGCCTTGGTGAGGGTTTCGGCCACTGAGGTGTAATCACTTTTGATTTCGTAGGAGGGATCAATCAGCGTCAGCAGCCGAGGCTGGGGCGGCGGCAGCTTCTGCAGCAAACCTTTCAGGCCGTCCTGCTGCACCACACGAACTCCCGCATCCCGGGCCCAGCCAGCCAGTTGTTGGCCCTCGGTAGGGTGCAGTTCAAAGGCGGTGACCGTATCGGCATCACGGGCAAAGCCCGCCAGCCAGGCCGGCGAGCCGGGATACGTTTCCAGCTCACTGTTGCCAGGATTTTCGCTGGCCAGAACCTCCAGCATGGGCTGCCAGTCCGGCGATGACAGGCTGTTCCGTAACCGCCACAGGCGCTGTACACCGGTGTCCGCCTCGGCGGTTTTTCGGGCGCGCTCACCGGTCAGGTCGTAAACCGCACTGCCGGCATGGGTATCAAAACAGGCAATGGGTGTTTTCTTGGCCTGCATCATGGCCAGCGCCAGGGTTAATGCGGCATGTTTCTGTACATCCGCAAAGTTGCCGGCGTGGAAGGCGTGAAGGTAACTCAGCATATCGGGCTCCTGCTTTCAGGTGCCCATTAAGCACCAGCGGCAAGCCACAGGCAACTCCGGCAGACGGTTAAGCCACGCCGAATGTCCTGCTATGCTTGCGGGCCTGACCACGGGAGGAAAAACATTGTCCAGCCAGAACAAAGCAACGGTTGACCAGCTTTACAGCCTGATCGCCAACGAAGAAGACGCACGGGTCTGCAAAGACATTCCGGAGGATGCCTGCCGGGAAGTGCCCCATAACTTCTTTCTGATTCTTTTCAGTAACGTACTGACCAAGCTCGGCGACTTGCTGATCAGCCCGAAAACCGTGCTGGCCTGGCTGATGAGCGCCGTTGGCGCGCCGGCCCTGGTGGCCTGGCTGGTACCCATCCGGGAGTCCGGCTCTATGGTGCCCCAGATGGTGATTGGCGCCTGGGTTCGCCGCAAAGCCGTGCGCAAGTGGTTCTGGACCCTGGGCAGCTTTGGCCAGGCGGTCAGCGTAATGGCCATGGCGGCCAGTGTGTGGTTTCTGGAAGGCTACGCGGCCGGCGGTGGCATTGTTGCGGCGCTGGTTGTGTTCTCCCTGGCCCGGGGCTTCTGCTCGGTTTCGATGAAAGATGTTCAGGGCAAATGCATTCCGAAAACCCGCCGGGGCCGGCTGTCCGGCCTGGCCAGCACCATTGGCGGTACCGCCACCGTTATCCTGACCGGGCTGCTGTTCTGGGACCGGGGCGATCCCACCATTGGCTTCTACGCCCTGTTGCTGATGCTGGCCGCCAGCCTGTGGATTATCGCCGGCTTTCTGTTTGCCGGGGTTGAAGAGTATCCGGGCGAAACTTCCGGTGGCGCCAATGCCCTGCCGGAAGCTTTCCGCAGCTTGTCCCTGCTGCGGGACGACGCTCCCTTCCGTAACTTTGTCATTACCCGGGCCCTGCTGCTGTGCTCCGCCCTGGCCTCTCCCTACTTCGTGGTGCTGGCCCAGAAAGAATCCGACATCGGCTGGATGCTGGGCGTCTTCCTGCTGGCCAGCAGCCTGGCCAGCTCACTCAGTGCCAGCTTCTGGGGCTGGGCGGCCGATGTATCCAGCCGGCGGGTGATGATCCGCGGCGCGGCCATGGCCAGCGGTATTTGCCTGGTGGTGGGTGTGCTCGCCCTGATCTTCGGCCCCGGCTTCGGCGGCGCCTGGTTCTACCCGATTGCCTTCTTCGTGTTGAGCATTGCCCACGCCGGCGTACGCCTTGGCCGGAAAACCTATCTGGTGGACATGGCCGGCGGCAACAAGCGGACCGACTATACCTCGGTAAGCAATACCGTAATCGGGCTGCTGTTACTGGTTACGGGTGCCTTCACCGCAGCCATCTCGATGATTTCCGATGTGGCGGTGATTATTGTGCTTGGGCTGATGGGGCTGGCGGGGATGTTCAGTGCCTTGCGGCTGGAAGAAGTAACGGAGGAGTAAAGCCAGAGCGGGCTCCGAGAGCCCGCCGGCGGCCTGTTTCAGATAACCTTGCCGTCGTTCAGGGCCAGGGCACCCTTTACGATGCGATAGATCACCCAGATCGAGATACCGAGCAGAATAAACCAGCCGATGATCAATGGGGTGGTAACAATGCCAATCACCGTCCACAACAGCCCGATCCAGAAGGTGCGGATTTGCCAGCGGAAATGGCTTTCGATCCAGCTGCCACGTACATCATCCAGCTTCACGTAATTGACGATGACGCCAACCAGGCCGGTGATACCGCCCAGAAAAAAGGACAGGGCCTGAAGGATGTAAACCACGACCGCCAGGTTGCGGCCAGGCTCCGGCTGGCGTTCATTGCCATTGGGGTTTGCGGGAATAAATTCGGGTTCAGCCAAGGTGATAACTCCGGATCAGGACTTTTCCGCAGTCTACCACAGCGCTTTCGCAGCCGGCCTCGGGGTTTTTGCGGACCTTTCCACAATATAAGCCCTCTGCAAAAACAAAAGCCGGCCCAGGTAAAACCTGGGCCGGCTTTTGTGATGCCTTGTGGCTAACCGCTAAGATCAGGCGCCGATTACGCCGCCGTCGTTGCGGGTTACGATGACACAGGCATCGCGGGGGCGATCCTCTGCAGCATTCGGCCAGTTGCCACGTGGGTGCTGAATATTGACGAACATGGTTTTGCTGTCCGGAGTGGTGACCACGCCGGTGACCTCACAGCCCTGGGGGCCCACGAAGAAACGCTTGATTTCACGGGTTTCCGGATTCGCAGCCAGCATCATCTGGTTACCGAAGGTTTCGTCGCTGTATCCGTCAGTCTGGATCCACAGACGGCCGTTGTAATCGAACCACAGGCCATCCGGGCTGTTGAAGATGTTGTCGTCATTCAGCGTAACCACGGCGTCGCCATCAACCACGGTCTCTGTGCCCTGCTCACCGGCGAAGACAAAGATATCCCATTCGAAGGAATCGGCAGTGTAATCGTTACCGGCTTCCTGCCAGCGAATGATGTGGCCGTTCTTGTTCTGGGCTACCGGGTTGGCTGCATTCACCTGGTCTTCTGTGCGCTTGGTATTATTGGTGAGAGTGAAGTAAACCTCGCCGGTATTCGGATCAACCGCACCCCACTCCGGACGGTCCATTGGTGTGGCACCGGCAATGTCAGCGGCCAGACGGGTGTTCAACAGCACGTCGGCCTGGTTCTCGAAGCCATCAAATGCCACATCACCAACGGTCGTACCCTTGGCAGCATTAACCTTGGAGGCAAAAGCCGGGTTGTCGAGATCCAGGGCCAGCCATTCACCACTGCCGTCTTCGTTGAATCGCGCTACATACAGCGTGCCTTCATCCAGCAGGTAACCACCAGCGGTGGCTGCATAGTACGGTTTGGAAGACACGAACTTGTAGATGTACTCGAAGCGGGAGTCGTCACCGGAGTAACAGACAACCGGCTCACCTTCTTTGGCCGGTGCGAAAATTACACCTTCATGGCCGAAACGACCGAGGGCTGTGCGCTTCTGGGGCATGCTCTCCGGGTTGAATGGGTCGATTTCCACCATAAAGCCGAAGGTGTTGGCTTCGTTGCGGTAATCCTCTGAGGCAGAACCGCCGAGCGCGCTGACGTTAAAACGCACGTATTGATCGGCCTTGTTATCTGCCAGTTCCCAATCGTAGCGGCTTTCACTACCCACGCCGTGGCGGGTTTGCTCGCGAGGCTGGGTAGCATCACTGTTGGCAAAGTAACCGTGCCAGTTTTCTTCCGCTGTCAGGTAGGTTCCCCAGGGCGTCGGCCCCATGGAGCAGTTATTGAGGGTTCCGCGGGTGCGGGTACCATTGGGACTGAATTTAGTGAAGAGTTTGTCATAGCCACGAACCGGGCCGCGGATTTCCATTTCAGTACCACCGGTTACCCGGCGGTTGAGTGGGCTGCCAAACACCACATCCCACTCACCGTTAGCATCCTGCTTAATATGAACCACGGAAACGCCGTGGGCTGCGATTTCTTTACGAACTTCATCTGCCGGGCGGGAGCCATCAGCATTATAGGTTGCGCCCTCCGCATGGATGGCCTCCTGATTGATGTACTCATGGTTCATAACCAGGAGACCTTCAGTGGAGCTGTTGCCGCCACTCTTCTGGTCAATCGGGAAGAAGTGCATGCCGTCATGGTGCATACCCACTTGCTCTTCCTGGTCTGCGCCGGAATTGGTGCCATCAGCGCGATAATCCGGGTACGACCCGGTAATCGGTGTGCCCCAGGGCAAGAATGTCTTTGATGAATAGCCTTCCGGAACAACTACCTGGTTATCCATTGACACCGGAACGGCCTGGAAACCCAGCGCTCTTTCGGTTGTACCTGGCGTTTGAGTGTTTCCTGACGCTGTCTCGTCGTCACTGTCGCTGTCACTCCCGCAGGCTACGAGTCCGAGGCCCATAACACTCGCCAAAGCTGCTCCGACGGTCCCTTTCATCACCGCCCGGCGCTGCATGCGCGCAGACAGCACCTGGTGAAAAGGCAGGTTCTCGGAATGGTTAACCACCGGCTCGTAGTTAGGGTCCAGATAATTCGGATCAATGTCGTGCTTGGCCATGTTCTGTCTCTCTCGAAATCGGAAGGAAAGGGCTTTAACGAGAGGCAAGTTTCAACCTGAAAGATGACAGAACAACAAACGTTCCGCGTGATTCTGGTTAAAGTTATTTTACAGCTAACCACACCAGCCAAACTTTGTCGTAAAAACCAAAAAAGGGGCGCCAACCTGCGCCCCTTTTCCGGAAAAAACAACTCTCAGCCAGTGATCACTGAGTCATCTCATCATAACCTTCTTCCATGGCATCACCCGCTTCATCAGCGGCTTCACCGACACTGTCCGCAGCGCTCTGTGCACCATCGCTGACTTCATCCGCCGCGTTCTGTGCGCCTTCCTTGATTTCGCCCCAGGCACCTTCGTCCTGCCCTGTGGCTTCTTCATAGGATTCCTCGACGGAGTCGGCGGCGTCATCCATCATTTCACCGGCGTTCTCCCCGGCCTGCTCGAAATCGGCACCTTCATCGCTTTCCGAACTGCAGGCAGCCAGGCCAAGTGTCATCAGTAGAGCCAGTGCGCTCAACGTGAGCTTGTTCATACCATATCCCTCTGTTGGTAAGTATTTACAACGCAAACAGCCTAGAGCGGTTCACCTGCACAGGCAATTACCGGGCGATTACCCTTTCGTTAGCCGCTGGCCGTCGATCATGATCACATGCTCAACACCAAGCACCTTGCCGGAGCCCAGTACCAGAAAATCATGGCCGGCCCGGCTCAGAACGTCCCGAATGTGCTCATGCACCAGGCAAACCTGCCCGTTGGTATCCTGGTAGATAATCTCGGCCAGCCGTCGCCCCTGGACATACTCCACAAGCATTTCCCGAACCGGCAAAGACACAGTCTCTGGTGAGGGGGTTGCAGCACTCATGTTCCATCGTCCCTGTTGTTTTTGTTTTGCAGAAGTCTGGACCACAAATCCCGAATCCGCCAACCGGGGCCGAATTGTCATGTCAGGCCACCTTCCGATGACATTCGTCAAAATTGTTGTATTGCCCGATTGTCCGACATAAATTGAGGGCAACCAAGAACAAAACGGAGATCCCTGATATGAACGCCAAGGCCAATCAAGCAGTCGGGCAACAACCGGCAAATTCCACTCCCGCCTCCAGTGAAAAAGACTGGAAAGATCCCAAGCGCTACCTCTGGCTGCTGGGCCCTGCCCTGCCTGGAATCGGCCTGGCCGCATTAACCGGTTATGCGCTGGCGCCCAAGAAGCTGAAGGCACTGGCGTGGACCGGGCCGGCACTGGTGCACGGCATTATCCCGGCGCTGGACCGGGCAATCGGGGAAGACAAGAGCAACCCGCCGGAATCCGCCGTGCGGTCCCTTGAGCAGGACAAATACTACGACCGGATTGTAAAAGCCTTTATTCCTACCCAGTACGCCATGACGGTTATGGGAGCCTGGCTGGCCAGTCGCAAGAAAACCCCGATCGAAGACAAGATCGGCCTGACCCTGACGGTGGGCGCAATCAACGGTGTGGGCATCAACACCGCCCACGAGCTGGGCCACAAATCCAACAAACTGAACAAGTTGATGGCCATGGCGGCACTGGCGCCGACCGGCTACACCCACTTCGTGGTTGAGCACAATTTTGGTCATCACAAGCGGGTTGCCACGCCGGAAGACCCGGCCAGCAGCCGGATGGGCGAGAGTTTCTGGAAGTTCCTGCCGCGCACGGTGTTTGGTGGCATGAAGTCCGCAGTGAAAATCGAGAAGGCGCGGCTTGAGCGCAAGGGCAAGGGTTTCTGGAGTCTGGACAATGAGTTGCTGCAGGGCTGGGCCATGAGTGCCGGGCTCTTTGGTGCGACTACGCTGGTCTGCGGCCCCAGGGCGGTGCCGTTCCTGGCGGCGCAGGCAGTGTATGGCGCCAGCCTGCTGGAGAGTGTGAATTACATTGAGCACTATGGCCTGCTGCGCCAGAAGGACAAGAGCGGCAAGTATGAACGCACCCAGCCGGAGCACAGCTGGAACAGCAACCATGTGGTGACCAATCTGTTCCTGTATCAGTTGCAGCGGCATTCTGACCATCACGCCCATCCGACCCGGAGTTATCAGGCCCTGAGGCATTTCGAGAAGGCGCCGCAGTTGCCGGGTGGTTATGCATCAATGTTGTTGCCGGCTTATCTGCCACAGTGGTGGTACGAGACGATGGATAAGCGGGTGATTGATCACTACGAGGGCGATCTGTCGAAGATCAACTGGGATCCGGATCGTAAGGAGGAGTTGATGGCCCGGTATGCTGACTACGCTGCGAAGGTGGCGGCTGAGGCTGCGGCTCGGCGGGCTGGCGCTTCTTCTGAGTCTGAGGCTGCCTGAGTTCGTGGTTTGATTGCCGGCCCTAGCCTGTTGGTTGGGAGCCGGCGTCGGGTTGGGGCCACCCTTCCGGGAGACGCCGTGAACCCATCCATGGGGGCTTGAGCGCAGCATCCCTGCTGCGCACACTCCCGGAAGGGTGGCCCCAACCCGCCGCTTACGCTTCCGTGGGATAGTCGTTGATTTGACGATTTGCTACGGAAGAGGTTTTGAGGAGCGGACAATCCCGCTACTTGCCTTTGAACACTGCTTCCCGCCTTTCCAGGAACGACTGGATACCTTCTTTTACATCCTCACTGGCCATGACCGGACGCAGCTCCGGGAACAGGCGTTCCTTGGCCACTTCCTGGCCTTCGGACACGGCAATCTTGGACGACTTCAGGCTGCCCTGAACACCTAACGGAGCCGCTTTGGCGATCTTTTCAGCGATTTCCATGGCTTTATTGAACTGCTCCCCGGGCTCCACCAGCTCCTGGATCAGGCCCCACTGGTAAGCCTGTTCGGCCGTCCATTCGTCGCCGGTGAGCAGGTAGCGCTGGGCATTGCCCCAGCCGATTTCCCTTTGCAGGCGGATGGTGGCGCCGCCGCAGGCGAAGATACCGCGTTTGACTTCCAGCTGAGCGAAGCGGGTGCCTTTGGCGGCTACGCGGATGTCGGTGTTGAGCATCATTTCAACGCCACAGGTGAAGCAGATGCCCTGGGCGGCAAAGACCACCGGCTTGGTGAGCCCTTCTCCAGTAATATGGAACGGATCGAGTTCGCCTTCGCCCGGCTCGATGCCTTTGCCGTTAGCGAACACGCCGGCCCAGTCGTCCAGTTGCAGGCCGCTGGTGAAGTGGTCACCTTCGGCATACATGACGGCGACGCGCAGTTCGGGGTCGTTCTGGAGCTGGTAATAGGCGGCAGCGATTTCGTGGTACATGGCGCGGTTCATCGCGTTCATTTTTTCCGGGCGATTCAGTCCGATCTTCAGGATGTGCCCCTGTTTTTCTACGTTTACCAGTGGCATTTTTCGTGTCCTCTAATTTGGGAACCTAGCCTGTTTGTTTGGGTGCTTGCACGATCAACGGGTAGAGCTTTCCGGGACACGCTGTGAATACGTCCCTGTACGCTTGACTGCAGCATCCCTGCTGCAGACAGTCCCGGAAAGCTCTACCCGTCGCTCGTGCCTCAAACTTGGCAGTCATGCTGAGATGTTCAGAACTGCCTTTAATCGGTATCTGGGGAAACCCCTCTCCACTCCTGTCTGGTCCGCGAAATGCACTTCTGCTCGGGCGCGTTTGGCCGGTGGGCCTTTCCGGGACCGTTGAGGGCCATGGACGGCCCGAAACGAGCCTACAGGGACGTACTCGTGGGCGTGTCCCGGAAAGGCCCACCGGCCAAACGTGCTTACCACCAGAACAGGCAGGCTACGAACAGGACCAAGACTCCAGAGCTAGAACTAGAACCAGTCGGCCTTCATGTTCAGGCACGTATCATCCTGATTCCGCAGTAACACCAGGTCCTGGGCCACCGTTGGCAGCTCCCAGTGGAAGAAGTACTGGGCGGCCTGGAGTTTGCCCTGACAGAAGTTGCGTTCACTGTCGCTATTGGCAGACGCCAATGCATTGGCAGCCGCATTAGCCTGGCGCAGCCACATCCAGGCAACGATGATGTGACCGAACAGGTGCAGGTAGCAGCTGGCGTTGGCCAGGGTTTTGTCTACCTCGCCACCCATCAGGGATTTGCCCAGGCTCTGGGTGACTTTCACCGCCTGCTGCAACGTCTCACTGAGAGACAATGCCCATTGCTGACAACAGTCAGTCGTGGCCGCTTGCAGGTCTACCTGCATTTCCTGCATCAGCAGTTGCAGGCCGTGGCTCTGATCCTGCCAGATTTTGCGACCCAGCAGGTCCAGGGCCTGGATGCCGTTGGTGCCTTCGTGGATGGGGTTCAGGCGGTTGTCGCGCCAACATTGTTCCACCGGATATTCCCGGGTATAGCCGGCGCCGCCGTAGACCTGGATCGCCAGGTCGTTGGCTTTCGGGCCGTATTCCGAGGGCCAGGCTTTGATCACCGGGGTCAGCAGGTCCAGCAGTTTGCTGGCTTCCATCCGCTTTTGTTCATCCGGGTGGGTGTGCTGGTCGTCCATCAGGCGGGCGCCATACAGGCACAGGGCCAGGCCGCCTTCGCTGTAGGCTTTCTGGGCCAGCAGCATGCGACGCACGTCGGCGTGTTCGATGATCGGCACCTGCGGGCTTTCCGGGTTCTTTTCGCTGGCTTTGCGGCCCTGCAGGCGGTCTTTGGCGTATTCCAGGCTGTGCATGTAACCCCGATAACCGATGACCGCCGCGCCGAAGCCAACGCCTATGCGGGCTTCGTTCATCATCTGGAACATGTATTTCAGGCCCTGATGAGGCTCGCCCACCAGGTAGCCGTGGCAGGGTGCGTCGTCGCCGAAGCTGAGGGCGGTGCTGGTTGTTCCCCGATAACCGAGCTTGTGAATCAGGCCTGCCAGGCTGACGCCGTTGCGCTCGCCCGGGTTGCCGTTTTCGTCCACATGGAATTTCGGGACGATGAACAGGGAAATGCCTTTCACACCGGCCGGGGCGCCTTTGATCTTGGCCAACACCATGTGAACGATGTTTTCGGTGATGCTCTGCTCGCCACCGGAGATGTAGATTTTGGCACCTTTGATCAGGTAGTGGCCGTCGTCGGTGGGCGTGGCGGAGGTGCGGATGTCCGCCAGGCTGGAGCCAGCGTGGGGCTCGGTGAGGGCCATGGTGCCGCTGTAGCGGCCACTGAGCATGTTGGGCAGGAATTTGGCTTTCTGTTCGTCGTTGCCGAACACGCGGATGAGGTTAGCGGCGGCGGTGGTCAGGAACGGGTAGCCTGCGGTGCCGGGGTTGGCGGCGGTGAAAAAGCCGTTGCAGGCGGCCATGACAGATTCCGGGAGTTGCATGCCGCCGAGGTCGTAATCGTAGCGGCCGGCGAGGAAGCCGGCCCCGGCGTAGGCGTCGAAGGCCTGTTTGACCTCAGGGAGCATTTCTACCTGGCCGTTGACGAATTTGGGTTCGTCTTTGTCTGCCGCGCTGTTGTGGTTGGCGAATTTTTCTTTCGCCATCTTGTCAGCGGTTTCGATGACGGCGTCGAAGGTGTCTTTGCTGTGTTCGCTGAAGCGCTCGCGCTGGGTGAGGGCTTCGGTGTCCATGACTTCGTAAAGCTGAAAGGCAAGGTCGCGGCGGTCGATCAGGGTGTCGGTCATTCTTGGTCTCCTGTTGATTGCCGTTAGCCTCTCACAACCACTACACTGGTTGGAATTGTCATTTTTGACTTATTCTTGGTTGAATCCGTCAACCTTTGTTCTGACAAGACGGCCACTGTCGTGGGTATTGCCTTCCGGGAGACGCCGTGAACCCGTCCGTGGGGGCTTGAGCGCAGCTTCCCTGCTGCGCACACTCCCGGAAGGCAATACCCACGCCAGCAGCCTGATTGGGCGATGGCCGTCGCGCCATTTCGGGCACTACAACAAGCCGAACAGGAGCCAGCTTTTGAAAACCGTCACTATCATTGGCTTCAACGGTGCGTTAGCCAGCGCTATCACAGGGATGATCGACCTGTTTCGCCTCGCCGGGGTGACCTGGGCACGTATTCACGGGGAGCAGCCTTCTGCACAGTTCAAAACCCGGCTGCTGACCGAGAACGGTGAGCCCTGCCAGTGCATCAATGGTGTGACAATTCTGGCCGATGGTTCCTGGCAGGGTGTTGATGATCTGGGTGCAGATGACGTGCTGATTATTCCGACCATTGGCGCGCCCATTGATGAAATTCTGAAGACAAACAACCCTTTGATTCAGTGGCTGTCACAGTTTCAGGACGCAACTCCCGGCGATGTCCGCGTAGCAAGTAACTGCACCGGGGCGTTTTTACTGGCCGCCGCCGGGTTGCTGGACGGGCGGGAGGCGACGACGCACTGGGGCTTCAGCAATCAGTTCCGGGAGCGGTTTCCAGCGGTGGATTTGCGGCCGGAGAAGCTGGTGACGGTGGGCGGGCCGGTGGCTTGTGCCGGGGGAGGCATGGCCTGGTGGGATTTGGGGGTGTATCTGGTAGAGCGGCTGGCGGGGGCGCAGGTGGCACGGGAGTTGGCGAAGGCGTTTGTAATTGATGCGGGGCGGACCAGCCAGGCGCCCTACAGTGCTTTGCAGGCCAGGCGGTATCATTCGGATTCGGTGGTGCTGGGGCTTCAGGATTGGGTGGAGGGGCATTTCCGGGAGGCGGTGTCTGTGGCGGATCTTGCCACGAGGGCCAGGTTGTCGGAGCGGTCGTTGCTGAGGCGGTTCCGGCAAGCGACCGGAGACACACCAACTAGCTATCTTCAACTGCTGAGAATCGAGGAAGCCCGGCGGTTGCTGGAGAGTTCGCAGGATGGCCTGGACGCGATTACCCGGGCCGTGGGTTATGAGGATGTGAGCTCTTTCAGCCGGTTATTCCGTAAGCAAACCGGGCTTTCTCCGGGGGCCTATCGTTCGAAATTTGGCCGTTAAATCCTTTGGTTGACTTGACCTGACCGCCCCGGCACGTATTATCAACCGTCAAGTTTCACAGACGGAGCAACCATGACCGTAAGGTCCAGAGGCTGCACAAACATTCCAGGATTGCCCCTGACCGCTGATATCGTTCTGCAGCGGGGCCGCCTTCCCTATTTTCCGGATCCCCCCTTTTCTGCCTGATCAGCAAGTGAGCCTTAAACGGGCCGCTTTCGTGTGCACGCAGGCTTTCTGAACGCTACACTCAGACTGCTTCGTACTTCTTTCCCATGTAAAAAGAAAACCGATAACGAGGTTGCGATGTCGCTACCCCTGGTTGTATTTCTGCCCTTTCTGGTGGCTATTGCTGCGCCACTGTTTGCCCAGGGCGGGCGAACGGCGATTGCCATAGTCTCTTCCATACCGGCTATTATTGGCCTGGCTGCCCTGTTCCCCCACTGGGAAACGCTGGCTGGCGGCGGTGTAGTCCATAACTCCTGGGAATGGCTCCCGGCGCTGGGCATTTCCTTCAGTTTCCGGCTCGACGGGCTGGCGTTGCTGTTTGCGTTGCTGATCCTGATCATCGGCCTCCTGATCATCCTGTATGCCCGCTATTACCTGAAAAAAGGCGAGAACATCGGAAAGTTCTACGCCCTGCTTCTGTGTTTCAAGGGCTCCATGCTGGGCATTGTGCTGTCCGGCAACCTGTTGCTGATGATGATTTTCTGGGAGCTGACCAGCCTGACCTCGTTCCTGCTGATCAGTTTCTGGACCCATAAACAGGACGCACGCCGGGGTGCCCGGATGGCACTGGCGGTTACCGGCGGTGGTGGCCTGGCGCTGCTGGCCGGCATTCTGATCATCGGTAACATCGTGGGAAGTTTCGAGCTGGATGCCGTGCTGGCCGCTGGCGACCTCATCAAGAACCACGCCATGTACCCGGTGGCACTCACCCTGATTCTGCTGGGCGCGTTCACCAAGTCTGCCCAGTTCCCGTTCCACTTCTGGCTACCCCACGCGATGCAGGCACCCACGCCGGTTTCTGCGTACCTGCACTCGGCCACCATGGTGAAGGCCGGGGTGTTCCTGATGGCGCGCCTGTACCCGGCCCTGGCCGGCACCGAGCAATGGTTCTACATGGTGAGTTTAACCGGCATGGCTACGCTGTTGGTGGGCGCCTATGTGGCCATGTTCAAGCACGACCTGAAAGGCCTGTTGGCCCACTCCACGGTCAGTCAACTGGGCCTGATCACGCTGCTGTTCGGCATGGGTACCGAGCTCGCAGCAGTTGCTGCGGTGTTCCACGTGATCAACCACGCCACCTTCAAAGCCTCCCTGTTTATGGCGGCCGGCATTATTGACCACGAAACCGGCACCCGCGACATGCGACGAATCAACGGTCTCTGGCGCTACATGCCCCATACCGCAACCCTGGCGATGGTGGCGGCGTCGTCCATGGCCGGGGTGCCACTGCTGAATGGCTTCCTGAGTAAGGAAATGTTCTTTGCGGAGTCCCTGCAGCTGAACCTGCCTGGTATCTGGGCCTGGATTCCGCCGATTGTGGCCACGCTGGCCGGTATTTTTGCAGTGGCCTATTCCGCCCGTTTCGTGCACGACGTGTTCTTTAACGGCAAACCGGTCAACCTGCCGATCTACCCACCCCACGAACCACCCCGGTACATGAAGATTCCGGTGGAGATCCTGGTGTTTGCCTGTGTGATGGTGGGCGTATTCCCGGCCTACTCGGTAGGTCCGCTGCTTTACTCCGCCTCGGCCGCCACACTGGGTGGCGAGGTTCCGGACTACCGCCTGGCTGTCATGCACGGCTTCAACCTGCCCCTGATGATGAGCTTTGCTGCCTTTATCGGTGGCCTGATCATGTACTCACAGCGCCAGAAGTTTTTCGATTTCCACGCCCGGTTCAAGGAAGTGGATGAGAAAGCGGTCTTTGAAGCCGTGGTCTCCCGCTTTGTGGAACTGGCGAACCGCTTCACTGCACGCATCGAAAACGGCTCCTTGCAGCGCTATGCCATGCTGCTGGTTGCCAGTGCGATTGTGGTGGCGATGGTCCCGCTCGCCACTATGGGCATCTTCGTGGGCGAGAACGGGCTGTCGCCGGTGGACTGGCCCACTGCCATTGCCGCTGCGGTTCTGATCCTCTGCGCCCTGGCCTCGGCATTCTTTCACCGGGGACGGTTTACCTCCCTGATGTTCCTGAGTGTGGTGGGGCTGTTGGTGGCCCTGGCCTTTGCCCGCTTCTCGGCACCGGACCTGGCCATGACCCAGCTGTCGGTCGAAGTAGTGACCATGGTGCTTCTGATGCTGGCCCTGTTCTACATGCCTTCGTGGACGCCGCTGGAAACCTCCGGCACTCACCGTGCACGGGACATTGTGCTGGCCCTGCTGGCCGGTGGCGGCATGACACTGGTGACACTGGCCATGTTGACCCAGCCGTTCACCTCCATCAGCGAGTTCTTCCTGGAAAACAGCAAGACCGGTGGTGGCGGCACCAACGTGGTGAACGTAATCCTGGTGGACTTCCGGGGCTTCGATACCCTGGGTGAAATCACGGTATTGGCCATTGCCGCCCTTGGCATTTATGCCATGCTCAAGGACACGGCCCTCACACCGCCACCGGGTGATGGTGAAGGCCATACCTGGACCCGTGACGCCTACCCGCTGATGCTCAAGCAAATTGCCCGGCCCATGCTGCCGCTGGCGCTGATGATTTCGGCCTACATCTTCCTGCGCGGGCATAACCTGCCGGGCGGTGGCTTTATTGCCGGCCTGATCACCTCGGTTGCCCTGATCCTCCAGTACATTGCCAGCGGCATGGTCTGGACCCAGGATCGCATCGGCATCAAGTATCACAACGTGATAGGCCTCGGCCTGATGTTTGCCACCATCGCCGGCGCCGGCAGCTTTGTTTATGGCCATCCGTTCCTCACTACAACCTTTGACTACATCACCTGGCCGGTGGTGGGCAAGTTCGAGGTAGCCTCTGCCCTGGTGTTTGACCTCGGCGTGTATCTGGCCGTGATTGGCGCGACCCTGCTGGCCCTGGTCAGCATCGGCCGGTTGTCCCCCCACTCTGCGATCAGAAGCCCCCGGGAGAATGTGTAATGGAGCTTGTTTTTGCACTGGTTATAGGCGCCCTGACGGCGTCTGGCGTTTACCTTTTGCTTCGGGCACGAACTTTCCCGGTGGTTGTGGGGCTTACGCTCCTGTCTTACGGGGTTAACCTGTTCCTGTTCGCCTCCGGCCGGCTGGCCACGGGCCAGCAGCCGATTCTGGGCAGTTCGGCCAGTTATGCCGACCCCCTGCCCCAGGCCCTGGTGCTGACGGCCATTGTTATCGGCTTTGCCATGACCGCCTTTGTGGTGGTGTTGTCACTGAGAAACCTGGCCGACAACCAGGACGACCACGTGGATGGCAACCGCAAGCAGGATGAAGACAGCGAGGAGGCCAAGCAATGAACCATTGGCTGACCGCACCCGTCCTGATTCCGCTGCTGGGCGGCATACTGCAGACGTTTATGGGCTACGCCCCGATTGCGCTGCGCCGCACCCTGGCACTGGCCACCACCGTTCTGCTGGTGGCCACCAGCCTGGTGCTCCTGACCATGGCCGACGATGGCAGCTACCGGGCCTACGCGTTCGGCAACTGGCAGCCACCCTTCGGCATTGTGCTGGTGCTGGACCGACTGGCAGCTTTCATGCTGGTGATGACTTCAGTGCTCGCCCTTCTGGCCCATATTTTCTCGCTGGGTGGTGCTGACGAAGGCAACCGGCAGTTCCACACCCTGTTCCTGTTCCAGTTGATGGGGCTGAACATTGCCTTCCTGACCGGCGACCTGTTCAACCTGTTCGTGGCCTTCGAGGTGCTGCTGATTGCCTCCTACGGACTGCTGATGCACGGTGGCGGCACGGTTCGCACGGTTCCGGGCCTGCATTACGTGGTGCTCAACCTGGTGGGCTCATCGCTGTTCCTGATCAGCGTAGGCATGATCTACAGCGTAACCGGCACACTGAACATGGCCGACCTGGCCGTGAAAGTGCCGCAGGTGACCGGTGAAAATGCCCTGCTGGTAAAAGCCGGTGGCATGATGCTGCTGGTGGTGTTTGCCCTGAAAGCGGCGGTGTTGCCCCTGTGCTTCTGGCTGCCGAAAGCCTACGCCAGCGCTACGGCTCCGGTCGCCGCGCTGTTCGCGATCATGACCAAGGTTGGCATTTACGCGATTATCCGGGTGTATTTCCTCGTTTTCGGCGACGATGCCGGCGAACTGGCCAACCTCGGCATGGACTGGCTGTTCCCGCTGGCGCTGATTACCCTCGCCATGGGTGTGATGGGTGCACTGGGTGCTGACAACCTGAAATCCCTGACCGCCTGGCAGGTTATTATTTCGGTGGGCACCTTGCTGGCACCGATTGCCCTGGGCTCAGCGGAAAGCCTGTCTGCCGCCTTGTTCTATATGCTCAGCACCACCTGGATTGTTGCCGGCCTGTTCCTGGTGGCAGACCTGGTGGCCTCCCAGCGCGGCAGCGCCGGAGACCGGATTATTACCGCGCCGATGATGCGTCATCGCACCTTCCTGAGTGTTCTGTTCATGATCGGCGCCGTTGCCGCGGCTGGCCTTCCGCCATTCAGCGGCTTCTTCGGCAAGTTGCTGATCCTGATGTCGGTTGAGCCCGGCCCCCAGATGGCGTGGCTCTGGGGCACCATCCTGGTAGGCGGGTTCCTGACGCTGGTGGCCTACAGCCGTGCCGGCAGTATCGTGTTCTGGCGTACAGTTGACGGCCACGTTGAAACCGCCCGCCCGCTCAAAGGCACCACCGCCGTAGCGGCGGGCGCCATGATTGCGCTCACGGTGGTGATTGTGGCCATGGCAGGCCCGATCAACCGGTACACCGAAGACACTGCCGCCCAGATCCTGGATACATCGGCCTATATCGACATACTGCAGACCCCCATGGTCGGGGAGGATGACTGATGCTGGACAGACTTAGCTTTCCGCAGCCGTGGCTCAGCCTGATTCTGTTTCTGACCTGGCAATTCCTGAGTGATGGCATTTCCGGCGGCAGCCTGGTGCTGGGCCTGGTACTGGCCTGGGGTATCCCCCAGCTGACCCAGGGCTTCTGGCCAGAGCGGCCTGCCTTCATGAAATCCTGGCGCATGCCGGCTTACCTGCTGGTCGTGCTCTGGGACATCGTGATTGCCAGCTTCTCGGTCGCCAAGCTGATCCTGAGCCCACGCAAACCAGAACCGGTGTTCGTTTGCTACCCGCTGCAACTGGAGCATCCGCTGGCTATTTCCATTCTGGCCAGCACCATTTCACTGACCCCGGGCACCGTCAGTGCCGATATCAGCGATGATGAAAAGATGTTGCTGATCCACGCGCTGGACGCCCGAAGCGACGACGAAGTGATCGATGCCATCCACACGCGTTACGAGAAACCCCTGATGGAGATGTTCAAATGATCACCATCGCGCTGTACGCCAGCATTGCCATGGTTACCCTGGCTGCCCTGCTGAACGTCTACCGCCTGATACAGGGCCCGGATGCACCGGACCGTGTACTGGCACTGGATACCCTGTATATCAACGCCATTGCCCTGATCATTCTGCTGGGCATTACACTCGGCACCCGCATGTACCTGGAATCTGCCCTGCTGATCGCCGTAATGGGCTTCGTCAGCACAGTGGCCACCGCCAAGTACCTCAAGCGCGGCAGCGTGATTGAATAACCCGGAGGACAACCATGAGCCCGTTAGCTGAATACACCATCTCGGCGCTGCTGATCATCGGGGGGGCCTTCACCCTGATCGGCGCCATCGGCCTGGCCCGGTTACCGGATTTCTTTACCCGGTTGCACGGCCCTACCAAGGCCACCACACTGGGCGTGGGCGCCGTGATGCTCAGTTCCGTGGTTTACTTTTCGAGTACTGGCCAGGGCATCGGCATCTCTGAAATACTGATCACCGTATTCCTGTTCCTGACCGCCCCGGTCAGCGCCAACATGCTGGCCAAGGCGGCCATGCACATTGGTGTGAAAACCATGGATAACACCCGGGGTAAACCCTGGGATCAATAACAACGTAATACCCCGAACACCCATTACAACGACAAGAGGTATTCATAGATGGCACAGACACGGATTCTTAAACCTGCCGACAATGCCTACCAGTATCCGCTGCTGATCAAACGGTTGCTGATGTCCGGCCCGCGTTACAACCCGGACCAGGAAATCGTCTATGCCAACCGCAGCAAGTACACCTACAAGGATTTGGTTGACCGCATTCACCGGCTGGCCAACGCCCTGACCGATGCCGGCGTGAAGCCGGGCGACACCGTGGCGGTCATGGACTGGGATACCCCGCGCTACCTGGAATGCTTCTTTGCCATCCCGATGATCGGTGCCATCCTGCACACGGTAAACGTGCGGCTGTCGCCGGAGCAGATCGTGTATACCATGAACCACGCAGAAGACGATGTGGTGCTGGTGCATGATGACTTCATGCCGATCATCGAAAGCGTGAAAGATGAAATCAAAACCGTCAAAACCTGGATTCAGGTCACCGACGAAGCCAGCGCCAAGGCCACCTCTATCGACACGCTGGGCGAATATGAAGAGCTGCTGGCAAAGGCCGACAACCAGTTCGACTTCCCTGACTTTGACGAAAACAGCGTAGCCACTACGTTCTACACCACCGGCACCACCGGTAACCCCAAAGGCGTTTACTTCAGCCACCGCCAGCTGGTGCTCCACACCCTGGCCATGACCGGCAGCATTTCCGCCTATGATGAAATGCCCCTGCTGCGCTCGTCTTCCGTGTATATGCCGGTTACCCCCATGTTCCACGTTCACGCCTGGGGTGTGCCCTATGCTGCCACCATGCTGGGGGTCAAACAGGTTTATCCGGGCCGCTACGAGCCGGAGCTGCTGGTCGACCTGATCAAGACTCACCGGGTAAGCATGTCGCACTGCGTGCCAACCGTCATGCAGATGATGATGGCCACCGAGTCCATCAAAACTGCCGACCTCAGCAACTGGCACGTCCTCATTGGTGGCAGCGCACTGACCAAAGGCCTGTGCGACGCGGCGGCGAGGCTCGGCATTCACATGTACACCGGTTACGGCATGTCGGAAACCTGCCCGCTGCTGAGCACCACGCACCTGAAGCCGGAAGACCTGGACCTGCCGCTGGAACAGCAAACCGCCATCCGGGTGAAAACCGGTATCGCCGTGCCCATGGTCGAACTGGAAATTGTTGATCCGGATGGCAACCCGGTACCCCACGACGGCGAAGCCAAGGGCGAGGTGGTTACCCGTGCGCCCTGGCTCACCCAGAGCTACTTCAAGGAACCTGAGAAGGGTGAAGAGCTGTGGCAAGGTGGCTGGCTGCACACTGGCGACGTGGCGTCCATGGAGCCGGATAACACCCTGACCATCAAAGACCGCATCAAGGATGTGATCAAGACGGGTGGCGAGTGGCTGTCCTCCCTGGACCTGGAAAACCTGATCAGCCAGCATCCGGCCGTTGCCGGTGCCGCCGTGGTGGGTGTGCCGGATGAGAAATGGGGCGAACGGCCCTATGCCCTGGTCACCCTGAAACCCGGCGAGAACATCGGGCTGGAAGACATCCAGAAGCACCTGCAGCAGTTTGTGGACAGTGGCGACATCAACAAGTGGGCCATTCCCGGGCAGATCGACTTCGTGGAAGACATTCCGAAAACCAGCGTTGGCAAAATCAACAAGAAGCTGATCCGGGACCAGCTGACGGACTGATCCACCCACCCCCAAAAAGCCGGTGTCTGTTTTTCAGGCACCGGCTTTTTTGTGGGTAAAAATCAGAGGCCGGTGAAGGTGAAGTCCACCTCCGGAGTGCGGCCAGCCACGATATCGGCCAGGGCCGCGGCCGAGCCGCAGGAATGGGTCCAGCCCAGGGTTCCGTGGCCGGTGTTCAGGTAAAGGTTGTGGAAATGGCTTTTGCCGATATAGGGCACGTTGGAGGGCGTCGTTGGCCGCAAGCCTGTCCAGTACTCGGCCTGGTCCCAGTGTCCCGCCCCCGGCAAGATCTCGGCCGCCCTGCGCACGATCGCCCGGCAGCGGATGAAGTCCAGGTTCCGGGTGTAGCCGTTCAGCTCAGCCGTACCAGCCACCCGAATACGGTCACCCAGCCGGGAATACACCAGTTTGTACTCGTCATCCGTCAGGCTCACCTGGAATGCCGCGTCCGGATTTTTTACCGGCACGGTGATCGAATAGCCCTTGGCCGGATAGATATTCAGGAACAAACCCAGCCGCCGGGCCAGCACTGCACTGAAACTACCCAGACAGAGTACGTAACTGTCGGCCCGCAGAACCTGGTGCCGGCCTTCGGTTAACGTCTGAACACCGAGTATCCGATCCCCCGCCTTGTCGAACCCCAGCACCTCGGTGCCGTAGCGAAACTCCACGCCGGCTTCGGCGCAACGGCGGGCCAGGGCCTGGGTAAATTTCCGGGCATCGCCACTTTCGTCATCGGCGGTGTAGGTCGCCCCGGCAATCCGCTGGCGCACATCTTTTAATGCCGGCTCCAGTTCCACCGCGCGGTCGGCATCGATTACCTGCCGGTCACAGCCCAGCTCCCGCATAATCCGCGCCGGCTCCATGGCGGCATCAAATTCCTGCTGGCTGGTGTAAAAATGCAGAATGCCTTTCTCGAGATGGTCATAGTCAAGATCCAGCTCTTTACGCAGAGCCTGCAACTGGCTCCGGCTGTAGATGCCCAGATTCACCATCTGGCGGATATTATGGGCCGCCCGGGCAGACGTACATTGAGTCAGAAAGGAAAGCCCCCAACGCCACTGGTAGGGGTCCAGGCGGGGCCGGTAAAGCAGCGGGGCTTCGGGCTGGAACAGCCATTTCAGAATTTTCAGGGGCGCGGAGGGGTTAGCCCAGGGCTCGGCATGGCATACGGAAATCTGGCCGCCATTGGCATAGCTGGTTTCAAGGCCGGCCTGCGCCTGGCGATCCACAACCGTTACCTGGTGCCCCTGCTGCTGCAGAAACCAGGCCGTTGTGATACCCACAACGCCCGCGCCCATGACCACTATGTGCATACCTGCCTCCCCTCAACGTCTGAATGTAGTGAAGCGTCAGCCGCCGGCCCTTTTAACCGTCCACCCCTTTTGTTCAAGCAAGGGAACCAGAAGGTCCCGCTGGTCGCCCTGAATCTCCACCACGCCGTCTTTTACTGTACCACCTGTGCCGCATTTGGCTTTTAGCACTTTGGCGTAGGCCTTGAGTTCTTTGTCGTTCAGGGGAATACCGGTAATCAGCGTTACACCCTTGCCCTTGCGACCCTTGGTTTCTCGGCTTACCCGCACCACGCCGTCACCGGCCGGTCGTTCCGGCTGACCACAGGTGCACTCGGCCACTGGCTGCCGGCACTCCGGGCACATGCGGCCCGTTTCAGTGGAAAATACCAGGCCGCCGTTTCTGTTCTTCATACCCATGGTTGATCCCGTGTACTGATCAGTTCAGGCCCGGAGGGTATTTGGAAAACATCTCGGAGACAACCTCGTCAATCAGCTTGCGCCGGGTTTCCGGAGACTGGTTTTCATTCAGGTAGCGACGACTGGCTGCGCGCCAGACCACCTCTTCGTTGCGCCGGTCGGCCAGCTCAACCACCAGCTTGCCTTCGGTGATTTCCCGCACAGGTGGCGGTGCCGACAGGGCCCAGCCAAAGTTACCCCGGCCAAAGCCGAAACCCAGCCCGACGCCTACCTGCTCCAGGCGCTCTTCGGGCACAATCTGCCAGCTCACCAGCAGGTCAGCCTCGGTATTGGGCAGCTTTTTCATCGCCTTGCGGGTAAATTCACGCTCAATGGCATTACGAACCCGGCTGTCATCCAGCGAGGTAAAACCGGAATCCTGCTGGTTGGGTGCAAAGGCCCAGCTGGCGTAGTTACCGAACACGGTTGCCGAGTTGTAGTCCGTCACGACATTGCTGGCACAACCGGCCAGAACCAGCGCCATTGCTGCTACAAACAGAATACGCATCGCTCTTCTCCCCTGTTTAATTGGCCGCTTGATCCAGTATACGCCGGCAAACGGTCAGCCGGATGCTGCTAACTTCTATGTGTCAAAACGGTAATCGAGTTTCTGGGCATCGCAGAAGGCGGCAAACTCCGCCTGCCGCACTTCCGGCACCGACACCCGGGCATTCACACGGGAACTGTAGGTAATGTCTTCAATGGTGCCTTCGTGGCCGTCGCACCAGTGCCGTAGCGGCTGTTCATCGGCAAAGCCAAGTTCCACATCCGCCAGCACCCGTGCCTGCTGCACGGTACGGCCAACTTCCGACAACACACTCTCGGCAGCGCCTGCGTAGGCGCGCACCAGGCCGCCGGCGCCCAGTTTGATACCACCAAAATAGCGGATCACGATCACCAGCACATCGCCCATATCCTTGTGCTGGATCACGTTCAGAATGGGCTTACCGGCGGTGCCGGAGGGTTCACCATCATCGTTCATGGCGGCTTCCGCTGCCGAGCCGGGGCGGCCTATCTGGTATCCCCAGCAAACGTGCCGGGCGTCCGGAAAGTCGGCATGGGCCCGGGCAACGTGCTCGCGCACCTCGTCCCGGCTGCTCACCGGGTACACGCGGGCAATGAAACGGCTTTTTTTCACTTCCGTTTCCCGCTCAAGGTATCCTGACGGGACCGGGTAATCTTTACTCATGATACTCTCTCAACCGGCAACCGGATGTTTACCTCAAGCCCACTCTCGGGGCGGTTCCGGGCGGTAATTGTTCCGCCATGGGCCGCTACGATGTCCCGGGCAATCGCCAGCCCCAGCCCCCAGCCTTTACCACCCCGGGACTTGTCCGCGCGAAAGAACGGCTCGAACAGGTGCTGCAACAGCTCCTCCGGAGCACCTGGGCCGTCATCCGCAATATCTACCTGAAGACTGCCATCGGTGGCCGACACTGACACCCGCACGGATTTACCTGAAGGCGTGTGGTCAAGGGCATTCTGCAGCACGTTATCAAACGCCCGCTGCAATAATCCGGCATCGCCCCTTACCGACACCGCCTGGGAAGCGTCAGTAGCATCCAGCTGGCAGTCCACACCTCGTTGTGCGGCAAAGTCCGCGGCATCTTCCAGCACCCGGTTGATCAACTCCAGTGGCTGCACCGGTTCCCGCTCCATGGCGTCACCGTTCTCCGACACCCGGTACAGTGTCAGAATCTGACCGGTCATGGTTTCCAGCCGCTCATTCTGGCGCAGGATACTGGCCATCATGGCGGGGTCTGCCCCGGTGTCACTGGCCAACTCTATGGCCACCCGTTGCCGGGCCAGGGGTGTTCTCAGGTCATGGGAGATATCACGCAGAAGGTGGTTCTGGCGTTCCAGTAACTGGCACAGCCGGTCGGTCATGGCGTTGAAGGCGGTCGCCAGTTGCCCCACCTCGTCACGCCGCCGGGCAATACGCTGAGGCACCCGCAGCCGGGTATCGCCGGCGGCAATGGCCTGGGCGGTGCTCTCCATATGTTTCAAGGGCTTGGACACCAGGCGGGCAATCCACCAGCAGGCCAGGGAGATCAGGACAAACGCCAGTGCAAATTCCAGGAAACGGAACAACCTCGGGTCCAGCCAGCCGTCGCCCCCCATCCGGGGCCAGGCAACCAGCTGGTAGCCTTCCTCCAGGTTAATCAGTGCCGGCTTGTTGGGGTACCAGCCCGACTGAATCCGCTCGCGGATATTGCGCGGCAGCCCGCGATGCCCTTCTTCTTTCTCGATCAGCATCAGGTGCAGGTCAAGGCGCTCGCCCTCTGATCGCAGAAACCGCCACATTTCGCCGCGGTTTTCCAGGTTGCGAAGGTTCAGGGCCTCCCGGGCGATCTCATGCAATCCAACCTGCCGTTCAATGGCCTGCCGCTCCCGATCCAGCAGGTAACGGGTGGCGAGGTTACTGGCCACAACGGTAACGGCCATCGCCAGCCAGATCGAAATAAATATCCGCCAGAACAGCGGGAACATGAATGACTTCATTGTGCCGGTACCCGATAGCTGTAACCCAGCCCCCGCACAGTTTCAATGCGAGGCGGATCATCGTTCCCCAGCTTCTTGCGCAGGTTGCTGATGTGCATATCCAGGGTGCGGTCGTAAGCCTCCAGCCGGCGGCCCAGGGCCCACTGCATCAGGTCTGTTTTGCGCACCACACTGCCGGCATGGGCCAGCAACACCTGCAGCACTTCGTATTCGGTGGCAGTTAACTCCAGCGGAGCGTCATCCTGGTAAATACGCCGCTGCCCCGGTTCTACCCGCAAGTCACCATAGGTTCGGGTAGCATCCACATCGGTTTTCTGGTCCCAGGCAATACGGCGCAGCAACGCCTGCAGGCGGGCGACCAGTTCACGGGGGTTACAGGGTTTGGGAATGTAATCGTCAGCACCCACTTCAAAGCCAACGATGCGATCGGTTTCGTCGCCGCGGGCGGTCAGCAGAATCACCGGCAAATGGGTCTCGGCTCTCAGTTCACGCAGCACATCCAGGCCGTTGATATCCGGCAGCATGATGTCCAGTACCACGATATCGCAATCGTGGGCCAACGCCAGTGCCAGTCCGTCACGGCCATTGGCGGCCTCACGCACGCTGAAACCCTGGGTGGTCAGATACTGCGACAGCAGTTCCCTGAGTTCGTCATCGTCTTCAACCAGCAGTACCCGGTTCTGCATATCCGTTTCTCTCCTGTTGCCCGGCAACAGTCTAACACGGCGCCCGGGCACGGCTGACGGCCAAGCATTTGCCTTTACCGAACCTTTACACCAGCCTGACACCAACTGACGTTGCACCGGCGTACTATGATCACCACAGGAACACCAACCGATGAGGCAACAACCATGAAAGCAAAAACATCCTTACTGACCGCCGGCGTACTGATGGCCGCCATGTTCGCCGCCAGCCCCGCAGCTATGGCCCAGGATCAGGGCATGAAGAAGCAGGGTGGCAAATGGGACCAGAAAGAAATGTGCGAGAACTTCCGCGAAGGCAAAGGCAAGTTCAGCGCCGAGTACCGTGAAGAGCGCCAGGCCGAAATGCAGAAATACCGGGCTGAAATGGCCGACCGCCTGAAGCTGACTGACGAGCAGCGCGAGATCTGGGACGAGATCCACCAGGAGCGTCAGCAAAAGCAGCAGGAGCGTATGGGCAAGTGGCAGCAGAAGATGGAAAAGCGCTGCGGTAACGCCCAGAAGTGATCACAAGCCGGGTTCTGTCGTATGGTATAGGGAAAGTTAACAGAGCATGCCCGAAACCATGGCAGAACCCGCCTCACCTGACATCACCCTGACCACCTGCGCCAGCATCACGGACATTCCCCGTGACGACTGGCAACGGCTGGCCGGGCGCAGCAATCCCTTCCTGCGCTACGAATTCTTTCAGGCGCTGGAAGATTCCGGCTGTACCCGCACCGAAACCGGGTGGACACCCTGCCACCTGGTTTTTCGCATACAAGGCAAGATCTGCGGCCTGGCCCCGGCCTACCTGAAAAACCACTCCAGGGGCGAATACGTGTTCGACTGGAGCTGGGCCGAAGCCTACCAGCGTTACCAGCTGCCCTATTACCCGAAGCTGCTGATCGCCATTCCGTTTACCCCGTCACAGGGGCCAAGGTTATTGCTGGATGCTTCGTTACGGGCGCAACTGACGCCCGCCCTGCTCGATCAGTTACTGGGCAATCTGACACAGCAGCTGGGCGCCCATTCCTGGCACCTGCTGTTTCCGGATGCGCCGGACCAGGCCCTGCTTGGCCACGACCGGGAACTGCACCGCACCGGCTGCCAGTTCCACTGGCACAACCGTGGTTACCAGAACTTTGAGGGCTTTCTGGCGGCGCTGACTTCCCGCAAGCGTAAATCCATCCGCAAGGAACGCCGGCAAGTGGCGGATCAGGAGATTACCTTTCACACCTTCCACGGCCGGGATATCTCCGACCAGGTGCTTTCGGCGTTCTTTGTGTTCTACCAGGCCACATACCTGAAAAGAGGCCAGGCACCCTACCTGAACCAGGCCTTTTTCGAACTGCTGCGGGAACACCTGCCGGAGCACCTGCACATCATCATGGCCGTGCGCCATGGCGAGATGATTGCCGGCGCCTTATTCCTGGCCGGTGAAACTACCCTCTACGGCCGCTACTGGGGCTGCCTGGAAGAATATGACCACCTGCACTTTGAAACCTGCTACTACCAGGGCATAGAACTAGCCCTGGAGCTTGGGCTCCAGCACTTCGACGCCGGCGCCCAGGGCGAGCACAAACTGGTGCGGGGCTTCGAGCCGGTGATCACCCACTCCTGGCATGGCATTCTGCACCCGGGTTTCCGGGAGGCTATCGCTGATTTCTGCACCGAGGAGTCCGAACACGTACAGGCTTACTTCGCCGAATCACAAACACTGCTGCCCTACCGCAACGAACAACCCTGAGGTACCACGACTCTGAAACTGGGCTCGCGCGCTCTAACCCAGATAACGCACCAGGGCCGCAGCCAGCAGACCGACGGTAATCGAAGGCAAGGGTTTTCGGGTAGCCAACATGGTTACCGCGGTGGCCACCAACGCAGCCAGGGCCCCGAGATCACCGTCTACCGCCATAGGCACAATGATGGCGATCAACACCGAGCTGGCCATGGTGTTGATAAAACTCTCGACCCGTGGATTGATGCGCACGAACGACATCAGGAACACACCGCCGAAGCGGGTGACTAAGGTAACCACTGTCATGATGGCAATCAGCGCCAGTACGCCGGCGGAGGTGGTTTCAATGGTCACTCGCCACCTCCTTGCCTGAACCTGCTTTGGGCTCCAGCCAGAACAACCCGATCAAGCCGCCAGCCAGCGCCCCGACCACCACGTGCATGTTCGGCGGCAGCCATTTCCAGGCCGCCAGCGCACTGGCCGCTGCCACCAGCCAGGCCACCAGAACCCGGGGTGATTTCCGGCCGCCCAATGCCATGGTCAGCAAGAAACATCCCAGCACCATATCCAGCCCGAATGCCTCGGGGTTCTGCATAAGGCCACCGAAATACACCCCCAGCGCGGTACCCAAAACCCACGCCAGCCATAGCACCAGACCGCCGCCCACAATCACCTCCAGATTGTGGCGACCATTCTGGTAGTCCTGGGCGCAGGCCGCCCAGTTGGCATCCGTCAGCAGCAGCATCAGACCGTACCGTCGCCCGGGCGGCACCTGCTTCAACATCGGATACAGCGAAGCGCCCATCAACAGGTGGCGGGAGTTGATGGCAAACAACACCACCATCATCGGCAGCACAGACACCTCTGCGCCCCACAAATCCAGCGCACCAAACTGCGAAGCCCCGGCAAACACCGTGGCGCTCATCAGAATCGATTCAAGCGGCGACAACCCCTCCTGGGTAGACGCCAGGCCGAAAGCTGCACCAAACGCCACCACAAACAACGAAATGGGCAGCAGCCGGAAAAACTCCGCCCGCACCCTGCTCGCCTGAAACTGGTAGGAATAGTGCCCGCCAGACATCAGTCCTGACTCCCTCCTCGGCTATCAAAACAACCCGCCAGAACCGCCCGCATCTTCTCCGCACCGAGTTCATTCATCAGCGCAATATTGCGATCAGGAATCCCATCCACATCCGGATAACCATCAATCGCCGCCTCCAGACTCGCTTCCCGCAGCAAGTGCAACATGGGGTACGGAGACCGGTTGGTGTAGTTCTCCGCCGCCCCCGGTTCGGTATCGGCAAACTGGTAATCCGGGTGGAAACTGGCAATCTGGTAAACGCCCTCAAGCTCCAGATAGGCCAGCAACGCATCAGCCGCATCCAGAAACTCATTGTAGGCGTAGAAATCCTGCAACACGTCCGGATGAATCAGCAACGTAGTTTCAATCTCCGGTTCGTCTTCCAGGCGCTGCAATTCCGCATGCAGGGCCTGCAGAAGGTCGTCTTCGTTTGTAGCGTTTGTCACCGTAAACCGAACCCGGTTCTTGACCAGCTCCCGCTTGGCGAAGGGGCACAGGTTGTAGCCAACGACTACATCTTCGACCCACTTGCGAGTGGCGTTAATAACTTTGTTCTCACTCATCGGAAATTCCATTTGTTCTTAGCGAACCACTCCAAGGTAGGAGCGGACGGTTGGGTAGGCCTGTCCAAAAATGTGCGGAGCCATGGATGGCGGAGCAGAAGCGCCACATGGATGTGCCGTAAGGAGCGGTTTTTGGACAGGCCTACCCAACCGTCCGCAAACACCCGAAGCCGAAATCAGACGTAACCCTGGCTCCGAAGATAATCATCATAACTGCCACTGAAGTCGGTAATGCCATCCGCCTTCAACTCGATAATCCGCGTAGCCAACGAAGAAACAAACTCCCGGTCGTGGCTGACAAAAATCAGCGTCCCCGGATAATTTTCCAGCGCCAGGTTCAGCGCCTCGATGGACTCCATATCCAGGTGGTTGGTGGGCTCATCCATCAGCATCACATTCGGCTTCTGCAGAATCAGCTTACCAAACAGCATCCGCCCCTGCTCACCACCGGAAATCACCTTCACCGACTTACCGATATCATCCCCGGAAAACAACATCCGCCCCAGAGTACCGCGCACCAGTTGCTCGCCACCGGTGGTCCACTGAGCCATCCAGTCGGTCAGGGTGTCGTCCCGGGCGAAATCGGCGGTGTGGTCCTGGGCGAAGTAGCCCACCTCTGCGCTGTCGGTCCACTTCACCTCACCGGCATCCGGCTCATAGGCGCCAGCCAGGCACTGCAGCAAAGAGGTTTTACCGATACCGTTGGGGCCGATGATGGCCACACGCTCGCCGGCTTCGATCTGCAAATCCAGGTTCTTGAACAGCGGGCCTTCGTCGAAGCCCTTGGTCAGGCCTACCAGGGTGACCGCCTGGCGGTGCAGTTTCTTGCCCTGCTCGAAGCGGATAAACGGGCTCACCCGGCTTGACGGCTTCACCTCTTCCAGCTGGATCTTGTCGATCTGGCGGGCACGGGAGGTGGCCTGCTTGGCCTTGGAAGCGTTGGCCGAGAAGCGGCTGACAAACTGCTGCAGTTCGGCAATCTGGGCCTTCTTCTTGGCGTTATCTGACAGCATGCGCTCGCGGGCCTGGGTGGCGGCGGTCATGTATTCGTCGTAGTTGCCCGGGAAAAGTCGCAGCTCACCGTAGTCCAGGTCCGCCATGTGGGTACACACACTGTTCAGGAAGTGGCGGTCGTGGGAGATGATGATCATGGTGCTGTTGCGGGCCACCAGAATGTTTTCCAGCCAGCGGATGGTGTTGATATCCAGGTGGTTGGTGGGCTCGTCCAGCAGCAGTACGTCCGGGTCAGAGAACAGGGCCTGGGCCAGCAGCACGCGAAGTTTCCAGCCCGGAGCCAGGGCGCTCATGGGCCCTTCATGCTGCTCCAGAGGAATATCCAGGCCCAGCAGCAGTTCGCCGGCGCGGGATTCGGCGGTGTAGCCGTCCATTTCGGCGAACTCCACTTCCAGGTCCGCCACGGCCATGCCGTCTTCTTCGCTCATTTCCGACAGGGAATAGATGCGGTCCCTTTCTTTCTTCACATTCCACAGTTCTTCGTGCCCCATGATCACGGTGTCCATCACCGTGCAATCCTCGTAGGCGAACTGATCCTGGCGCAGCTTACCGAGCCGGATATTCGGCTCCAGCATGACCTGCCCGGCCGAGGGCTCCAGGTCGCCACCCAGAATCTTCATCAGGGTGGACTTGCCGCAGCCGTTGGCACCGATCAGACCGTAACGGTTGCCGTTGCCGAACTTGGCAGAAACATTTTCAAACAGGGGCTTGGCCCCGAACTGCATGGTGAGATTGGCGGTGGAGATCAAGAAAAGAACCTGCAAACGTAAGGGCCGGGACAACGCCGGCGAAGAGAAACCGCGCATTGTACAGGTTTGCAAGGCAGACTGTGAGACCGCAGAAACACCGACAAAAAGCGCTTGCCTCTGGCGGCCGGTGCGGGCAGCATTCGTGTCAGACGTTTCCGTCCATACACCCGTCATCCAACTACAGGATATTGATCATGGCACAAGCAACTGCACGCCACATTCTGGTAGACAGCGAAGCAAAATGTGAAGAACTGAAGAAGGCTATTGAAGGTGGCCAGGATTTCGCCGAAGTGGCGAAGCAGCACTCATCCTGCCCGTCTGGCCGTAACGGCGGCGACCTAGGCTCTTTCGGCCCGGGCCAGATGGTTCCCGAGTTTGACAAGGCCGTGTTCAGCAGCGACCTGAACACCGTGATCGGCCCCATCAAGACCCAGTTTGGCTACCACCTGCTGGAAGTGACTTCCCGCAGCTAAGGTTTGCCGGCCGCCTGTGCATCGCGCAGGCGGCACTGTTCCGGTTAAAACGTAAACGCCCTACTCCCCGCCGAAGTTCCCAAACGCCGCCAGCCGGGCTCCGATGCTTTCAACCGGTTCGATGACGGCTTGCTGAACACTGTTCGTGACCACCCGGGTGAAACTCCTGCCCGCCTCGCTTTCAAGAAAATCCAGATACAGGTTCATTTCCTGGTTACTGATGTCGCGATAGGTGAACAGATAGCCATCGTAGACTTGCTGGCCCACCATGCCCCGCAAAGCCGGGCGCTGGCTTTCCAGCCGTTCGCGCATTTTTTCGTGGTGCACCGAATCCCGGCTCAGGGCCGCCATGGCGGTACCCAACCCGAGCTGAACGGCGATGGTGGTATCCACTGCACTCTCGGTGGCCCGTGACGCCGCATCGAAGCGATCAAACAGCTTTTCCCGGGCCGTACCCTGGTAGCGTTTGTTCAGCTCTTCCGCCCGGCTGCGAATCTCCGGCCAGGCTGCCGGTGCGGACGCGGCGATTTCCGCCTCGGCGATCTTGCCTGCCACCGGTGTCTGGTACCAGCCGTGCACCTCTTCCAGCTGCTCCGGTGTCAGGGCAGCTTCCAGGTTGGCGACAACCCTTTGCTCTATATCGGCTGCACGAAAACTGTTGCTGACCAGAAACCCGATGCTGTCTGCCACCATGGGCGGCACCTGGCCACTCTGTTTCAGGCCGTCCTGAATGCCCCGGCTCATCATCTCCGGGTACTGGGCCACAATGTCATCTACCGGAGATGCTTCCAGAACCTCCCTGGCATCAGGCGCAGCCTGGGCCGTGCCCGCAAGCATAAAGCCGGTGATTAAAAGAGGTTTAACTAGGGAGTTCAGTCGCATTTCTCTATTATCCTGATGATCGAATCGCCCTGTTTATGACACGGCAACAGGCGCCCGGGCAAGTGTCCGTGGGGCTTCGGAGATGACAGTTTGGTAGGGATGAGCCGGAAAAAGACCAGAAAACCCCGAAAAAACCGCAACAAGCGTTTTAATGTGTGGCGCTCACGGGTGAGCTGGTATGGCCTGCCCCTGCTCGGCCTGGTCATCGGCATCTGGGCAACGCTGCGTTTCAGCCTGCTGGCGCCCGACCCGCCGGCCAACACGGACAACATCTGCGAGATTTTCCGCGAACATACCGTCTGGTATGACTACGCCCGGGCCTCACAGGAGAAATGGGGCACGCCTGTGGCTACCCAGCTGGCGTTTGTCTATTACGAATCATCCTTTCGCAGCCACGCCCGCCCTCCCCGCACCCGGCTCTGGGGGCTGATTCCGTGGAAACGACCCACCACCGCGCTGGGCTATGCCCAGGCCCTGGACCCGGCCTGGGGTGAATACCTGATTGCCACAGACGGCAGCTGGCGAACCGTTCGCACAGACATGGAATATGCGCTGGATTTCGTGGGCTGGTACAACCAGCTGAGCCACCGGCACCTGGGCATCGCCCTGACCGCGCCCGCGCAGCTGTATCTTGCCTACCACGAGGGCCGCGGCGGCTATGCCCGGCGATCCTTTGCCCAGAAACCGGCCATCAAGTCCCTCGCGCAGAGGGTTCAGAACCGGGCCTTTCGGTACCACAACCAGCTGCAAACCTGCGAAGCCGAGTTCCAGTGCTGGCGGTGGTATCAGTTCTGGCCCTTCTGTTCCGCTGAAGACTGAGTTCAGAGAGTTGCGCTGAACTCGACGGCAGACTCCAGTGCCTGCAGGCGTTCGGCCAGAAACTCCATCACAATCCGCACCCGGGCCATTTGCTGGGTGTCCTGGTTGACGTGCAACCAGAGGTCGACACTTTCACCGTCCAGGGGGTCTGACAGCCGGCGCAATTCCTTTGCCGGCTCGCCAAGGTAGCAAGGCAGAACCGCCAGCCCGGCGCCGGCCCTGGCCAGGGCGGCCATTGCCTGCAGGCTGTTGCAGCGAATGACCGAGTTTACGTTCTTGAGATGCTTGCGGTACCACCGGCCCGTTGCCAGGTGGCTGAAAGACTCATCCGGAAGAATCCAGGAGCAGGCTTCCGGCTGGTTTTCGATGTCCATATCTCGATTGCGCCGGCAGTATTTCGCAGCGCCATAAACCGCCGAATCAATCGCGGCAATGCGCTCGCCCTCGAGGGTAGCCTGGGGTTTATTTTCCGGGCGAAGCGTCAGGTCGGCTTCCCGGTGGCTCAGGTTGGCAACATCGTTGTCGGTGAGCACTTCCAGTTCGATGTCCGGATACTCCCGCACCAGTTCCGCCAGGATCGGGCTCAGCAGCTCGTTCATCATGGCGTCTTCAGCGGCAATCCGGACCTTGCCCACAGGCGCACCGTCCTGGCCCACCAGTTTGCGTTCGAGGTTTTCCATATCGGTTGCCAGCCTTTCCGCTTCCCGAAAGGCCATTTCCCCGACTGGTGTCAGCTGCAATCCGTCCCGGTTGCGCTCGAAAAACTGAACCCCCAGGGACTCTTCCATCTGGTCAAGTCGCCGTAAAACAGTGGTTTGGTGAACACCCAGCAATTCACCGGCTTTTGCGAAGGTTCCGGCTATTGCCAGAGCCCTTATATATCGAAGATAATCCCAGTCCATAGTTACTGCATATTTGCAACGTGAGTACGGAGTTTACCGTATTCAAACTGCAAATAAGAACCCCTAGAATTGTTTGCAAGTTAACGATTCCAGCCACCCGATGAAGGAGGAAGGCGCCATGATTCAGAAGTACACCGCGAGCGTTCGCCCGCAGCCATCAAGCATCCTCCACAATGGAGTGGAGATGCGCCGCCAGTATACCCGCGCCGCGACAAAACAGGTGATGCAGTTTATCGGCCGCAAACTGCGCATTGCCAACCGCAAAGCAGTTGCCGCAGCCCAGGATATGCCCCAGGTACAGGGCGGCGTATAAGCCCGGCAGCCTGAATCAAAAAACCCCGGCATGGATTCCATGCCGGGGTTTTTGTTTGCCTCGAAGAACGTTCAGAACTCCCAGATCACCTTGGCATTCCGGGCAAACCACTCGTCCATCTTGCGGTTGTAGAAATCTTCGATCACGTTGCGCTTGATCTTCATGGTGGGTGTGAGCATCCCGTTCTCCATAGTCCAGGGCTCCCGGACCACCACCACAAAGGCAACCTTCTCGTGGGATTCGCAGTCGGCGTTCACCGCTTCCAGCTCCCGGGCTAGCTCCTGCTCCAGTTCGCTGCGATCCGCCCCCCGATCCAGCTCATCACGCGCTTCTTCTGACAGCAGAACCATCAGGCAGGGTTGCGGCTGGTTGGCACCGGCCACGCATACAACCTCCGCTTTCGGGTGGTTAAACCGGTTTTCGATCGGCACCGGCACCACGTACTTACCCTTGGAGGTTTTGAACAGGTCTTTCACCCGGCCGGTGATTCGCAGATAGCCCTGCTCGTCGATTTCGCCCATATCACCGGTTTTCAGGAAACCGTCTTCGGTAATATCTTCCCGGGTTTTCTCCTCATTCTTGAAGTAACCCACCATCTGCCCGGGACTTTTCACCTGAACCTCGCCGCCATCGCCAATTCGATGCTCAACGCCGGGGTTGGCCATACCCACGCTGCCAACCCTTGCCTGTCCGGGCCGGTTGGCGTGGGAATAGCCGAAGTTTTCAGACATGCCATAAACTTCCAGCAACTCCAGCCCCAGGTTCCGGTACCAGCCAATAATTTCGGCCGAGAGTGGTGCTGCGCCGGTCAGGGCCGCCCGGCAATGGTCCAGCCCCAGTTGCTTCAATACTTTCTTTTTTACCAGGGAGCTGACCACCGGAATACTGAACAGCAGCTTCTGCTTCTTCGGCGGCAGCTTGGCATTCACCCCCAGGTAGAACTTCATCCACAGGCGAGGCACCGAGAAAAACAGCGTAGGCCGCGCCCGCTGCAGGTCTTCCTGGAAGGTGTCCAGCGAGTTGGCAAAGTAAAGATGGAAGCCGTAATACAGGGACTGGGTTTCTACGGCTGCCCGCTCCGCCACGTGGGCCAGCGGCAGGTAGGACAACATGCGCTCGGAAGAGGACACCGGGAACAACTGCTGCAGGCCGTCTGCCACCGAAATCATGGTACGGAAGCTGTGCATCACGCCCTTGGGCCGGCCAGTACTGCCGGACGTGTAGACAATGGTAGCCAGGTCATCCGGGTTCGGCAGCCTGGGCTCGGCAGGCGACTGACTGGCAACGATGTCCTGCCAGGTTGGCGTGTCGTTCCTGGGTGACATGGGCAACGAAACAATCAGCAGATCCGGAGGAATGTGACCCTTGATGTCATTCCAGCCATCCGCTGTGCCGTCCAGCTTGCCCAGGAACAGCAACTTCGCCTCGCTGTGTTCGAGCACATAGGCCGCGGTTTCACCGTTAAGCGTCGGGTACAGGGGCACGCTTACATGGCCGGCCGCCCATATGGCCAGGTCCGCCAGAATCCAGTGGGCACTGTTTTTGCCGAGGATGGCGATATTGCTGGGCTGAGGTAAGTCCAGCCCGTTCAGGTAACCGGCCATCCGCCGAACCTGGTCCGCCGCCTGCGCCCAGGTGAGGTCTTCTACCCGGCCGTCGGGGTATGGCTGGGTCAGGTAAACGTTGTCAGGATGTTTCTCTGCCCAGTAGAACAGGCTGTGAAGCGAGGTGGGTTTCTGCGGATCGATAGCCATAACGGCTCCTTATTGTTGTTATAGTCATGTTGTCTGGTCGTTATCTGAACAATTTAGTTTGTGACATTTATCAATCATGGTCTACAGTGAAGACGTCAGCGTATCAATAGCATTGCCAAGGGAGGTAGCTATGAACAAGCCGACACGTTCTGCCATGACCGCTCCAGCCTGGGGCCTGATCCTGCTGGGTTCCTGCGCCTTTTTCTACACAGCCTACGCGGGAATGCTGGGTACCTGAAGCGCCCTCAGGGCCAGCCTTCGGTACCCTGGCCATGGCTTCCAGTACCCGGCCATCATGAATGCCCCGCCCGGAAACCTGTAACTTCACCATGGCGCGACGCAGGGCTGCAAAGTCGGGATCGGTCGCGTTCATCGCGTTATCCTCCCTGAATTAGATGCCTTCCTGACATATTGCGCCTAACGCCAGACAGAAACCATCCCGATGGTGCTAACCACCAGCAGCACTACACCCAGCACCCGGAAAAACAACGAACCTTCGGCCTGGAGCATGCGGCCGTGCACATAGAGCCCGATCACATGTCCCACGGCCGCCGCCGGCAGCAGCCACAAATGATGAATGAGTTGCAGGTCGACACCCGCCCAGATAAATGCCGACAGCTTGATCAGTACCAGGATAAACCACAGGGCAAACAAGGTATCCCTGAGCTTCTCCTTGGGCAGGTGTTGCGCCGCCACCGCGATAATCAGCGGAGCACCAATCAGTGAAGTGCCACTGATGTAGCCCCCCAGCATCAGGAAAATGGTATCGACCGTCTTGCTGCCACTGCGGAACGGATGGTTGGCAATGTATGACAGTGAATACAACGCAATAATCACGAAAATGATCGAGCTCATCACATAGCCCGGCAGGGTAATCAGCCCGAATACCCCGATCAGTTTGGGCACAATCATGATCGCCAGCAGGCGCCCCAGATAACGCCAGTCTACCGTGCCCGTGCCACCGGCCTGCCGGTCCTTCGCGCCTTTCCGGTTGTTGAGCCAGATGGTGAGGGAGGAGAACACCAGCAGGTGTATCGAAATCAACGGCAAAAACACCAAAGGTTCATCAAGAACCAGTAAAAGGAACGGCAGGGACAACACGGCACCACCGAAACCCAGCCCTGACCGGACAAACCCGCTCCAGACAAAGATCAATGCAATCAGGATATACTGGACTACAGTCAGGTCAGACATGGGTAAAAGCGGGCTCCGGCATGCAGGTTAGAACGGCTGGGCTAAAAGCTAATGATGACACGGAGGGGAGACAGATGCAGGATGCCAACCGTCGCAGATTCTGGCAGAGCTGTCTGTTGGGTTTGATGTTACTGGCGCTGGCCGGAAATTCCCACAGCGACGATAGTATTATCAACCGGGTCGAGGCCTTGCAGGCCGGTGAGCCGGTGGTGGTTCTTGGCGCTCACCTGCACTCCCGGGACGCGCTCGTGCAGTTCTATGAAGCCCGAAACTACGAACCGGCATGGCGCTCTTTCCCGGCACGGGAGGAACTGCTGCAAGCCATCCGCGAAGTCTCCAATGAAGGCCTGAACCCTGGCGACTACCATTACGACAGCCTGGCGGACTTTGCGTCGCAGCCGCTGGACCACAATGGTGAGGACCTGCAGGCTGATCTCGACCTGGTATTGTCTGACGCCTTCCTGCTGCTTGCCACACACCTGCATGATGGCAAGCTTGACCAGGAAACCCGCTCCGCCCGCTGGCAACCTTCCGAACAGCAAAGGAAAATGCATGAAGTACTGGCGGCCGCCATACTGGACCACAGCATCGACAAAACCCTGCAAGGCCTGAAACCGGAAGCGCCGGCCTACCGTAAACTGGTGGCGCTCCGCAAAGAAGTCTCTGACCTTCTGGGTCAGCCCTGGCCGGTGATCGACTCCGGCCCGGCCATCCGGCCCGGGGATACAGACTCCAGAATGATTGAGGTCCGTGAGCGGCTGAGGCTGCTCGGCGACCTGCCAGCCCCGGACAACGACAGCTCAGAAGCATTCGATACCGGCTTTGCCGACCAGCTGTACAGTGATGACCTGCTCGCCGTGATTCCAGCCTTCCAGGCCCGCCACGGACTGGATCCCGACGGCATCATCGGCCGCAAAACCCTCGTGGCCATCAATCAGATGCCCCTGGAACGGCTACAACAGATAGACGCCAACCTGGAGCGATGGCGCTGGATGCCGGATTCGCTGGGCGATACCTACATCTTGGTAAACATTGCCGGTTATGAGCTGATCATGGTGGAAAACGGCCAGGAAACCATGCGCCAGCGGGTGATCGTCGGCCAGCCCTACCGGCAGACACCGGTGTTCAGTGACCGTATCCGCTACCTGGTCTTCAACCCCACCTGGACGGTTCCGCGCCGGCTGATGATCGAAGACCAGCTGCCAGTGATCCGCCGAGATCCCGGCTACCTGGACCGGCTCGGCTTCAAGGTATATCAGGGCTGGGGCGCCAACCGGGTGGAGATTGATCCAGCTACCATCGACTGGGATAGCCTGACCAAAAACAACTTCCCCTACCAACTGGTTCAGCAGCCCGGGCCGCAGAACGCCGTCGGCCAGGTGAAATTCATGTTCCCGAACCAGTATGATGTGTACCTGCACGACACCCCGGGCCAATACCTGTTCAGCCGCATGGATCGTACCCTCAGTTCTGGCTGCATCCGGGTGGAGCGGCCGTTTGAACTGGCCAATAAGTTGCTCGAAGGCAACAGCGACTGGGACCATCGGGCCATTCAGGAAGCCCTGCAATCGAGCGAGCCGATCAACGCCATCCTCCGGAACCCGGTGCCGGTTCACCTGCAGTACTGGACCGTCTGGGTTGATCGCGCCGGAACCTACCAGTTCCGGGAGGATATCTACGGGCGCGACCGCCAGTTGCTGCAGGCCCTTCGTTCCGACTGGCAAGGCAACCTGCAACTGACACCAAGGAGCCATTGATGAAACGCGCAGCCGTCACACTGCTGCTAAGTGCGGCCCTGGCAGCTTGCCAGAGCCTTCCCGGGCCAAAAGGCGATATTGCCGATGACGCGGTATTGCTGAAGGCCCATCATTGCCTTGAAGAAAAAGTGGGCGACCAGAACCGCATCCACTTCGGCCCCTGCCTGAAGGTTATCAGCATCAACGACGAGCCCCCGCAAGTCAGTGATGACGGCTTTATTACCCTGCCCGTGCGGCAGGCCATGACCATCGGAACCTCCTGCGTGTACCGCCATGCCGATGGCACCCCGATACCCAGCACCGTGCAAACCCGGGATTTCCCGGTTGCCAGCAATACCTTTACCAATGGCGGCCAGCGCTGGTACCTTCACGCCCACAAACAGGCACGGCAGGTGATCGGTTGCGAGCCCACCCTGTCACGGTCTGTTTACCCCACCCGAAAAACCGACTGAACAGAGAAACCCCATGACCCTGACCACCTGGTTAGCTGTTGTAACCATCTGCGTGCTTGGCGCCATGTCGCCCGGCCCCTCCCTGGCCCTGGTGCTGAAACAGACCATGACCGGCGGGCGCCGGAATGGCGTTGTCGCGGCGCTGTCCCATGGTCTTGGCGTGGGCATCTACGCGTTTCTGAGCATTCTCGGCCTGGCGGCGGTGATTACCGCATCGCCAACAGCGTTCACCATTCTGCAATGGGCCGGGGCGCTGTACCTGGCATGGCTCGGGTTTAAAGGGCTCACCGCCAAGGCTCAAAGCGACCAGGCCCTGCCCGAAGCTCCCAGCACCCGCAGCGCCGCCCGGGACGGCTTCTTGATTGCCTTCTTCAACCCCAAAATCGCGGTATTTTTCCTGGCGCTGTTCAGCCAGGTGGTCGGGGTGGATACCACCCTGATGGCAAAGTTTGGCTATGCCGCTACCGCACTGGTGATTGATACCGGCTGGTACCTGATCGTGGCCTGGCTGTTTTCCAACCCGAAGTGGCTGGATATGCTGAAGAAACGGGCGGTCTGGTTCGAGCGGGTGTTCGGAGCCATTCTGGTGGCGCTGGCGGGGCGACTGGTGGCCGGTATCGTAGCTGGCAAGTAGAATTCCTGCCAAACCATTACTCAACGGTAAGTGCTTCTCAATTGCGCTTCCTGAAGGGCTGTGCCACTTTTAAAGGGCACCCCTGAAACGGAGGATAGGAGATGCTCTGCTGGGCAAGGCCCCAAGGTCTAGGTTTTCACCGGTCGTGGCCCTCCGGTCACAACGAGGGCCACCCCGGCTACTGCGACCACGCCACCAGCTATCGCCATTGGCCCCAGCCGTTCATCAAACAGAATGAAGGCTTCCAGCGCCGTCACCGGCGGCACCAGGTAGAACAGACTCGCCACCTGGGAAGCAGCCCCTCTGCGTATCAGCCACATCAGAATCAGAATTGCACTTACCGACAACCCGAATACCAGCCAGCCCAGGGCAAGGCTGAACTGCAGTGACCACTGGATTTCGCGGGTTTCCAGAGTAAAAGCACCCAGGGCAAACAAGGCAGCGGCGGCGGTGTACTGGATCATGGTGCCGGAGATCAGGTCTACCCCGGTTCCGAAACGCTTCTGATAAACCGTTCCCAGCGAAATACCAACCAGGGACAGCCCCGCCCAAAGCAAGGTAACCGGTGAGAAACCCGCTCCGTTCGAGCCATCCCCGAGCTTCTCAGCCAGCACCAGGGCCACCCCCACCAATCCCATAACCAACCCTGACCACTGACGGCCCGCAACGGTTTCCCGAAGCAACAAGACCGCCGCCAGGGCCGTGACCAGGGGCTGCAAGCCAACGATCAACGATACCAGCCCAGAAGGCATGCCCTGGTCAATGGCATAGAACACGCCGCCCAAATAGGTTCCCTGCACCAGCAACCCGGTCACCGCCAGGTGCCCCGCTCCACGCCAACCCGGCCAGCGTGATTTCATCACCAGTGCCAGAACGGTTAACGGTATGAGCGTCAACAGCATACGAATCAGCAGCAGGGTAAATGGCTCTGCATAAGGCAAGCCGTACTTGGCGCCAATAAAACCGGTGCTCCACAACCAGACGAACAGCGCGGGCACAAACAGGGAGTAGTAGATCGGTGGCATAGGTTTCGGCTGCCGCTACACGAATAACAAAGCACCCCACCCGACCGTTTTGGCCGGGTGCAGCGCTACTGTTTCAAACAGGTTGGTGTCAGGGCTCGGCAATCATCGCCTGGAGCTTCTGGGTAAGCTCAACCGCCTCGCACCCCATGGGGGTAAGGTAGCCTCCGTCCATCTGGCTGATCAGACCTTTGGCAAACAGCGTTTCAGCTGCCTTGACGGTCTCCGGCGCAGCGGAATGGGCATGAACCTTGATACCTTCCTGAGTGGAGGTTGAAGGGAACTGCAGCAGAAGGTTCAGTTCAGCAAGGTGCTTTGGCGAGAACGGCATGGAATACTCCCGTGTTGTCATATTCCTAGCAGTGTAGCCTACTGTCTGCACAAGAGCATCGCCGAGTTACCGAAAGTCTCTTGTGAACCCATCAACATTCCGTATCATCACGGCACTAAAATCCTACAATTACCGGTACATTCCCACAGCCAATCCCGGTAAATTCGTTGGTAGGCTGTTTATCCCCAGGCGAGCAATGCGTAACTATTTCCTGAACACACCGGCACGAGCCCTCATCACTGGCCTGTTCCTGGCGATGGCGTTGGTCAGCAACGCCAAGGCCGACAGCATTCAGCGCATTGTCCATCCGGATGGCCGGGTGGAATACACCAACGTGAAGAGTAAAGCGCAGCCCCGGGCCTCTACCAAAAGCGAAACCGTCTATCGCTACACCGATGAACACGGCGTGGTGGCCTACAGCAGCCAGCGCCCGGGTAACGCCGAAGTAGAAGTTATCCGGTTCCATTGCTATGCCTGCGACCCCGGCTCCAAGGTGGACTGGCACAAGACCCCGCTGTTCCTGACACCCTACCGGGATGAAATCCTAACCGCCGCCCGGGAATACGATGTAGACCCGGCCCTGGTTCGGGCGGTCATCCATGCCGAGTCGGCATTTAATCCCAAAGCGGTTTCTCCCGTGGGCGCACAGGGGCTGATGCAGTTGATGCCGGGCACGGCCGATGAGCTGGGTGTGAACGACCCGTTTGCCATCCAGGACAACATTCGTGGCGGCGTCGATTACCTGGCCCAAATGCTCAAACGTTTCGGTGGCGATATCCGCCTGGCGACCGCCGCCTACAATGCCGGCCCGGGTGCTGTGGGCCGGTACAACGGCATTCCGCCCTATGCGGAAACCAAGGCCTATGTTGAGCGCGTTGGCATACTGCACCAGCGCTACGCCAAAAACTGATGGGCACCATTCTCAAAAGCCCGGAAATCAAGGGCGATATTGTCCATGTGGCTCGGGATAACTACGGCAACATCCTGGTGATTGACGACCGAAAACACCGAATCCTGAGCTTTGATTCGGTGTTCGAGCAAAGCAAGATTCTGCGCACGGCGCCCCAGGTTCCGGTACACGAATACAACCGCGCCATGCTCTTGCCCCTCGCCTTCACCACGCCAGGTAAAGTGACTGTTCTGGGGCTGGGTGGTGGCGCGCTGGCACATGGCCTGTTCACCCTGCTGCCGGAAGCGTCCATCGACGTTTACGAGTTGCGCCGCAAGGTGGCAGACATTGCCAGGGAATGGTTCTCCCTGCCCGAGTCTGACCGGCTTGATATCCACATTGCCGATGCCCGCGTGGCGGTGGATAACTTACCGGAAGCCGGTACCGATATGATCCTGACCGACCTGTACAGCGCAGACCGCATGAGCCCTGCCCAAAGCCAGCGCCAGTTCATCAAGGCCTGCAGTCGGGCGCTCTCGGCCCGGGGCTGGCTGGTGCTGAACTATCACCGTATGCCAGAACCGGATGGCAACCTGCTCCGGGAGCTCCGGCGCCAGTTTCCCCTGTTACTGGTCTTCAAAAGCAAAACCAACAACTGGGTGATTTACGGCCACAAGCAGGCCATTGACCCGCTGCCGGCAGACAAAGCCCGGCTGAATACCCTGGAAGAGCGCCTGCCGATTGGTTGGCGTAAGCTGGTCAACAAACTCAACCAACTCACCCCGCCCGCCGAATGAAGCTTGCCCGCATCGTCAGCAACCAGAACGGTATCAGCCGCCGCATGGCCAGTCAGTTACTGGCAGCCGGGAGGGTATGGGTGGATGGGGCGGTCTGCTGGGACGGCAACGAAGACATCTCCCGATTCCGGGAAGTGAAGATCGACAAGGATATTATCCAGCCGGCCGAACCGGCCTATTACCTGATGCTGCACAAACCCGCCGGCTATCTGAGCGCCACCCGAGACGACCAGCACCCTACCGTTATGGAGTTGATTGAGCCGGAGTTACGCCCGCACCTGCACATTGGTGGGCGCCTGGACCGGGCTAGCACCGGGCTGCTGATTCTGAGCAATGACGGCACCTGGTCTCGCCGGCTGACAGAACCTGCCATCAAGATTCCAAAGGTCTACCGGGTAACAACGGCTGAAGCCATCAGCCCGGAGACAGCCTTACGCTTTGCCGAAGGCATCTGGTTCGAGTACGAGCAATTGACAACGTCTCCCGCGCAGCTGGAACCGCTGAACGATCACGAGGCGAGGGTCACCATTTTTGAAGGGCGATATCACCAGGTAAAGCGGATGTTCCACGCAGTAGGCAATCGGGTAACGTCACTGCACCGGGAAAGCATGGGAAGCCTGGTACTGGACCCGGAGCTTCCTGTTGGCGGGTATCGCCACCTGAGCGGCAGCGAGATCCGCTCCGTCGGCTGACGGAGCGGATCAGACACATCAGGCGCGGCTGAGGAACTTGCGCTCTTCCACGTTCACCTTGATGCGGTCGCCGGTGGAGATGTGCTCCGGCACCTGAACAACCAGTCCTGTGGTCAGGTGTGCCGGCTTGGTACGCGCGGTGGCAGAACCACCCTTCACAGACGGGTCGGTTTCTTCGATGGTCAGTTCCACCGTGGGCGGCAAGTCAATGGCCACCGGCGTATCGCTGACCAGAATCGCCATCACACCCTGAGTATCTTCGGTGATAAACAGCAGCTCGTCTTCGATGGCGCTCTTGTTCAGCATGTACTGAGTGAAGTCTTCGTTATCCATGAACACGTACTCGTCGCCATCGGCGTAGGAAAACGTGACCGGACGACGCACCAGGTCTGCCAGGTTCAGCATGTCGGAGTCCTTGAAGGTCTCGTCCAGCTTCTGGTTGGTAACCACATCGTACATCCGCATGCGGTACAGGCTGCCGCCGGCACGGCCCTGGGGTACAGAGCGTTCAATGTCCTTAACGAAATACACCCGTCCTTCGTATTCAACGGCCTGGTTCTTTTTAATCTCGCTCGCTTTTGGCATAACACCTGATTCCGAAAAAGTTGATCTTGGTGGGCGCTGATATACCACGACTCGCGCCCGGAAGCGATAGTTGCTACCGCAGTAATCTTACCTGTTTGCCCGGGATAACTCCTCCCGGGTTTTCAATCGCCCTGCCCGACGGATTTCAGCGTTATCAAAGCGCCTTTGTTGCTCAGGGGTTTCCGGCATCGCCGCCGGCACATCCACCGGTTTCCCCTGCTCATCCAGCGCCACAAAAGTGAAAAACGCCGACAGGATATGGCGTGTTTCCCCGGTATAACTGTTTTCCGCCTCCACCTTGGCGCCGATTTCCATGGAAGACCCCCAGCTGCGATTCAGCGACAGGCTGAACAACAGGGTGTCGTTGCCCTTCGCCGGTGCCCGGAAGTGGATGGAGTCGACCGCTGCGGTTACACATACATGGGCGGAATGCCGCTCCGCCACTACAAGGGCCAGGCGGTCACACTTGGCCATGATCATGCCACCGAATACCGTGTTATAGGCATTCATATCGTTGGGGAATACTTTATACACATGCTTCTCGATGGCAGAAGCAGCAACAGGCTTGGCCGGTTTGTCAGTCATCTGGCTTATTTCCTTCTGGTTTACCCACAAAAACTGTGGATAACTTTGTTAGCAAGGTAAGGACACCTCGCGCCAGGCTACTATGCGCCTGGGTTTGCGGGCCATGCAGGTAATTTGATCAGGTATACTGCACTTTTTTCCGGCCGACGACAAAAGGACGTTTATCCACATGGCACTGGCGAGTACTCCCCGGCGCATTATCACCACACTCATCGCCATTGCCTGCCTGGCCGGAAGCTGGCACCTGATGAATCAGGGGCTAGAACAAATGACCGAAACCCGCCAGATGCAGAGACTGCCAGCCACCCCGCTCGCTGCACTGTCAGACGGGCCCTACCTGATTGAAGCCACGGTAACCGATGCCCTTGGCGCCCGCCCTGCGCCCCGGTGATACTGCCTATGTGGTTGGGCATTTCAACCGTGAGCACCGTGTTCTTAACCGCGGCGCCCGCAGTTTTGTCAGCATTGCAGCCAGCCTTGGCCTGTTTCTGTTCACCGCCACCTCATTGCTCGCCGCCGATGGCCGGTTCAGCCCGGACAACCTGCTGCTGTCCGCCCTGATGGTGCCACTGGTGCTGTGTCTTTACCTGGGCGTGCTGCATTACAACGACATGGTATTCCTGAAGAACCGGGTAAACCGGGCCAGGGCCAACATCGACACCATTTTGCAGCAACGCCATGACCTGTGGCCGATGCTGGAGAATACGGTAAAGGCCGCCATGGCCCATGAAAAACAACTGATGACCCACATTGCCTCACTACGGGCCGAGCCGCCCGCCAGCATGGAGTCCACCGCGAATGTGGAGCGAACGCTTGCCCGTGAACAGGCCGCAACGCAGGTGCTCAAAGCCAGGATTGAAGATTATCCGGAGATGAAAAATCACGAAGTGGTTGGGCGCTTTATGGCGATCATGGCGGATACCGAGAGCTACCTGGCACTGCTGCGCAACAGCTACACCGACAGCGCCATGATCTACAAAACCCGAATCCAGACCCTGCCGGATCTGCTGCTGGCCTGGCTGTTCCGGTTCCGCCCGGTCAGCCAGTTCAGCAAGGATGGAAGCTAACTATCAGCCCATCAGGTCAAAGTGAGCGAAGTCCTGCTCAATGCAGCGATCCAGCAGCGCCAGGTAATCGGCTTTCACTTTCAGCTTGGTCTGCTTGTGGGCCGTCATGTTCAGCTGTTTCATCTGGGTAGCCACGGCAAGCGCACGCTCCATCAGCTGTTCCGGGGCGACCGCCTCGTCCAGGAAGCCGGCCGCAATGGCGCCTTCCGGGTTAAAGATCTCGGCATTCACCACAGAACGGTAGAAGTACGGCGCAGGCATGCGATGGCGGGCGATCTCGATGCCGGCGTGGTGCATGGTCATGCCGATGGCCACTTCATTCAGGCCCAGCTTGAAACTGCCTTCCACCCCAACCCGGTAATCCACAGACAGCAGGATAAAAGCACCCTTGGCAATGGCATGGCCGCTGCAGGCCGCAATCACCGGCCGCGGGAAGGCAGACAAGCGGCGAGTCAGGGTTGAACCCACTTTCACCAGGGCCATGGCCTCTTTCGGGCCTTTCTGCATTTCTTTCAGGTCGTAGCCGCCGGAGAACATACCGGGCTGGCCGGTCAGGATCACAATGGCCTTGTCCTGCTCGGCCTGGTCAAGGGCGGCATTCAGCCCCTCAAAAACCTCGTGGCTCAGGGCATTGGCCTTGCCGTTGTTCAGGGTGATGGTGGCAATGCCATCATTCAGTTCGTAAGTTACGAGTTCTGTCACCTGGATATCCTCATGTACTGCGTTTTATTTAAGTGAGTGTTTGTTAACTTTATAGCTTACGGCTTCTGCGGTAAACCCACGCCAGGCCCAGCAAGGCCAATCCGAGCCCCATAAAGGCAGCAACCCGCCAGAGCCCCTGCAAGCCAGACATATCCACCAGGAAAATCTTGGCAATTACCACGCCCAGCAGCGCCATGCCAACCTTGTGCAACATCAGGCTATGGTTTCGGGCAGACCATAGAATGGCCGCTACAGCATACAACATGCCCACCACCGAATAGGTGTAGAGCTCGCCCTCGCCCATACCGAACTGGAGGGGCATGGCACTGCCCTGCCAAATCTGCCGGATTTCCAGTGCTGTAAATAACAGGAACGCCGCACCGGCCACCGCAAGCGCCCAGTGCCGGGGTACCAGCTCCCTATAACGGCTGATTACCAATGCCAGCAGCACCGGTGCGCCATAGGCCAGTAACAGCAGGTTGAAGACGGGCGTTGCACCAATCACCCCGCTGGTCCACCACGGATTGTGAACCACAACCGCCACCAGATAACTTAACCCGGCCATGGCCAGCAAAATCCACGCAAACAGCCGATACAGCCAGACCAGGGTCTCGCTGGCCCGGGCGCGAATCACATAGACCACACTCACAGAGCCCCAGAGCAGCGTATTGATAGCTGCCTCGGTCAGGCTGTAATCCCGAACAAAGATGTCACCGTCGTACAGCGCAAAACGCAGGGCCACCCCCATAAACAAAACAACCAGGTGCAACGACGCACCCTCCAGCCACGGGCGAATAGCACCGCTGCGCCCGGCCAGCCAGGTTGCCGCTACCGCAAAGCCGGCAGCACCGACGTAGGTCAGCAGCGTCCAGTGGCTGGCCGCCTGATAGTTGTCCAGCCAGGGATTAAAGGTCAGCCGAGCCACCACAACGGCCAGCACCAGTTTCAACAGCCAGTACAGCTCCGATGCCTGATATCGGCGGGCCAGCCACACCAGGCTGACAAACTGCGCTGCCAGCGCCAAGGTAAGCGAGGCTTCCTGCAGCCACATGACCACCGCCAGAGAGTAACTGGCGTGTGCTGCCAGCAGGGCCCAGGCCAACCCGGCACGCCACTCACTGCGCTGCTCCAGCCGCCAGGCCAGAGCGCCATAAACACCACCAGCGAACAAGGAAACCAGGGCCCAGGCGCCAGACGCTTCGCCTGCCGGCACCAATAACAACCAACCCAGCAGCAACCAGGTAACCGGAGCCATCATCACCAATGAGGCCCAGCGCCTGAGCGGCAACTGCTGGCGCCACTGCCAGAGCCCGGACATGAGGGTAGCGACAGCTGCCAGCATCAGGTAAGTAAGGAACATTCCGTGATGCTCTTCGGCCAGGGTAACCAGCAGAAACTCTCCCGAAGCCTTAGCCGCAAACCCGAGCCAACCCACAACGGTTGCCAGCACCGCCAGCCAGGGCAAGTACCAGAAAGCCCCGCGCCCGGAAGGCGAGAGAATTGCCACCGGCAATATAAACAACCAGGCCAGAAACAGCGGCTCTGTAGCCGGTTGCTGGTAAATGGACACAGCCCAGGCTGCCAGCAGGGCAATCAATGCTTCACGACGACGCTCTCCGGAAAGACTGACTTCACCGGGCCACATGGAAAACAGCACAAACAACGCCGAAAGGTAGCCCGCAGTCGCCAGCATTGCGGCCGAGCCCATACCCGCCAATAACCACCATCCCAGAGCGCCCAGCAGCGTGCCATACCAGAGCCAGTCACGGTGAACGCGCCGCATCAACAACATGGAGCTTAGGGTAATCAGAAAGCTGTAGCTCAGCACGAACAGGACGCTGCCGCCTTCGCCACCCACCAGCAAAGGCACCACATAGGCGCCAAACAGCCCCATCACGGCCAGTAACGGGCCGTGCACCAAGGCCAGCGCCATGGTCGCCAGAGAGACGACTGCCAGCAGTATCAACCCGGTAACGGGGCCGATAAGCTCATAATGGCGGACACCCGCCAGCAAGGCTGCATAAAGGGTAATACTGCCACCACCGGCCAGAGCTGCGAACACCTGGTCGGTGCCCGTATGGCGCCGGCGCAGATATTCCGCACCGGCATGCAGTGCCAGGCCACTCAACAGAGCCAGCGCAAATTGCTGAACCGGGCCAATCAGGCCTGCGCTGATGGAATGGCTGACCATGAAAATTCCGGCCAGGCTTACACTCAGGCCACCCAGCCAAACCATCCAGTTTGCTTTCAGGGCGTTGATCAGCCGGGTTTCAAGGGAAAGTTGCCGGGGTTGCGGCGGCGGTGTAGGAGTAGCCTGGGGAGGATTTTCTTCCGGAACAACCTGAGATTCTGCTTGTGCAGGATAAACGGGCGCAGCCGCAGGCGCCTGCTCGGGTGCCAGGTCTGCCGTTGCTTGCGCAAATTCTCCGAAAGCATTCCCGCTCTTGAGGGCGGCAAGCTCCTGCCGGAGAGTTGCGACTTCACGGCTCAGCGCTTCAACACGGGAGGCGTGCCGGTCACGCTGGCGAAACGCCAGAAAGCCCAGCAGCGAACCGACCGGCACCAGCAGGGCAGCGCCGGCCACAAGGATAATGAAAATGAATTCCAAACGACGATTCCTTGTCTCTTGAAAAAATCAGGGCTGAACCCGGCCCGACTCCGGCACCAGGCAATTCATCATGGTAATCGAAACATCCCGGAAAACTGCTTCTGATGTCACGTTGTCCGGAAAGTTATCGTAAATCGCCCTTCGACAGGTGGAGGTACGGGACTCCGCCCGCTCCACGCAGTCATCAAACCGGTCTCCGCTACCCCCGGTTGCCTGGGCGCAGACTTCCGGAATCTGTGTAACAGCCCAGTCCACCACGTCACTGCGCTTGGCCGGGCTGGCAGCCAGGTTGGTGTACCTGGCCGGGTCCTCAGGGGCTGGCTCGTCCTGCATCTGATCCCACAGCACATACAGCAACGCACCAGCCACCAGTACAACCGTTACGGCAGGAAACCTCATCCCGCCTGCCCTTGCAGCCACTGGCTGATCTGGGCCTCACTCATGGCACCGCAGTTGCCACCGGCGGCAAGTTTATCAACAGGCACCCGGTTTGCCTTATGGCAGTGGGGACACACCACAAGTTTGGTTTCGACGGACATACGCATTCCTCTTGTCAGCTAATGACCGGTGTTACTGGATGGGCTGGCAACCGCGCATCGCCAATGCAATATTCGCGCTTGCTTTGATTTCTTCGTAGTACTTGGACGCCTGGTTCACGCCCATATCGGCATAACTACCGGCGGCGGGGCTGATCACCCGCCCCAGGTCAGCCAGGGCACTGGCAGACTGCCGATCGCGCTCATAGGCATCAAAGGCCTGATAGATCTCAGCGCAGGTAACGCCGTCTCCATCGGTGGCCGCCGAGGTCATGTAACCGGAAGTCTGGCAGCCAGCCAGCAGGGCTGTGGCTGCAATCGCAAACATAAATGCAGGTTTCACGCTTGATTCTCTCCGAATATCTGAGTGGTGTAATGAATAATCACGGATGCCAGCCCAAAAGGTTCCTAACCTTCCTTTAGCTGTTGCATAAACCGTTCTATTTCCGATTCTATTTCGGCCAGGCGCTGCTGCCACTCGGCTTTGTAGGCGGCAAATTCCTCACCTAATTCACCCAGCTGCAACTGGGTCTTTGCGGCCACAACGGTGCTTTCGGCCAATGCCTGAAGGTCCGCCTCTTCCAGTTTTTGCTGCTGCGCTTCAAGCTGGGTAACGGCCTCATTCAGCGTGCGCCGGTCTTTCGAAGAGGCCGAAGGATTGGCTTTCAGCGCCTCTCGCAATGACTGGGACCAGGCTTCCATTTGTTGCCCCAGCTGCTCACCATACTCTTCTGCCAGGCCCGAGAATTCACTACTCATCTGTGCGGCTTGCTGCTGAAGCTCCTGCCCCATCAGCTGAAGTTCCTGTGCCAGCTCATCGGATTGCTGTGCCCAGCGGGCTTTAAGATCCTCGCCCAGCTTTTCCAGCTGGCCAACCAGGCTGCCCCACACCGGGCCATCTTCCAGGGCGTCGCCGGTGCGGTAGTAGTCCACCAGCCATTCATCCCCCTGGCGCACCAGGTAGGTGACCGTTTCAACCGCTTCATCACGCCCCTCCAGCCCGCTCAGGGTGGTGGTTACCCGGGCAACCTGCTCATCAATAACAACGCGGCCCCAGGCCACTTGCACGTTCTTCCAGTTCTGGCCAAAACTGTCGAACGCAGCCTCGTCGACCAGCGTGGAGTAGTCGCTGGCGTCACCGGCATCGCCTTCAACAACCGCCTGCCAGAAGGCTTCAGAAACTTCCTGCGGAGATTCCGGCCCGGAGCAGCCCGCCAACACGGCAACACTGGCCGCCAGCAATGTCATCAGAAATGTCTTCAACATGGTAAAACGTCTCTTGCTTCAGGTTATGCCCGTTATCCTACACCAATCGGAGCCGTGGCAACCGTCACGGGGAGCCTGGAAACCGGCGTGATGTGATAGGGTAAGCGTAACGAAATCAGGAACCTCTTGTGCATGCGCATTCGAATTACCCACCAGAGAATCACCATTGCCCTGCAACTGATACTCCTGGCCGAGGCGGTGTTTGCTGTAATCGGCCAGCGCTGGTTCACTGCCTTCCTGACCAGCATGATCATTGCCATTACCTTTTTCCCGGTTTTGTTTGAGCGGCGTTTCCGCATTCACATTCCACCGGGACTGCAGCTGGCGGCCATCGGCTTTGTGTTCGCGTCCCTGTTTCTGGGCGAAATTCGCGACTACTACACCCGCTTCTGGTGGTGGGACATGGCCCTGCACACCACTTCGGGCTTCCTGCTTGGCATCCTCGGTTTTTTGCTGGTGCATATCATGAACGAAACCGAGAAGCTCCAGATGCACCTGAAGCCGGGCTTTGTTGCCCTCTTTGCCTTCATGTTTGCCCTGGGCATTGGGGCCCTGTGGGAGGTCTTCGAATTCACCATGGATTCATTATTCGGAATGAACATGCAAAAACCCATGCTGGGGGATCCATCCGGGCTGACCGATACCATGTGGGACCTGATTGTTGATGCCATTGGTGCCCTGATCATTTCCATTCTGGGCTGGCGTTACCTGAAGAATCCGGACGAGGCCTCGTTCCTGGAGCGGTGGATTGATGCCTTTATCGAACGTAACCCCCGCTTTTTCCGACGCTGAGGAAGCCCATGCTGAAAATCTCCAACGCCGTTGAACTGGCAGACTGGGAAATCGAGATCACCCAGATACGCGCCCAGGGCGCGGGCGGGCAGAACGTCAACAAGGTTGCCTCTGCCGTTCACCTCCGGTTCGATATCCAGAACTCCAGCCTGCCGCCGTTCTACAAGGAACGGTTGATGGCGTTGTCTGACCAGCGGATCAGCAAAGACGGCATCATCGTGATCAAAGCGCAGTCCTTCCGCACCCTGGAGCTAAACAAGGACGATGCCCTTCAGCGCCTGAAAGAGTTGATCCAGGAGGCGGTAAAGCAACAGAAAGCCCGCCGCCCCACCAAGCCAACCAAGGGCTCCCAACGTCGGCGTGTGGACAACAAAACCAAAAAAGGTAAAACCAAGGCGCTCAGGGGAAAAGTGCAGCTTTGATATCCCCGGCGCCTGAGTGATCAATTTATCCACAGCAGAGCAGCGAAAAAAGATGGCACTGCCCTACTACCTCGGTTGTCCCCAGTGGCAAGATCCGAACTGGAACAACCAACTACCACCCGGCGGCACCCCCCTGGCGCGCTATGCGCAGGTTTTCAACACGGTTGAAGGCAACACCACCTTCTACGCCAGCCCCAGCCGGGACCAGTGCCTGCAGTGGCGGCAGCAGGTACCGGACAGCTTCCGCTTCCTGTTCAAACTGCCCCGAGCCATCACCCACGAACGCTTTCTCACCGGCGTGGGCGATGAGCTGGATACTTTTCTATCGCTGATTGAGCCGCTAAACGACGTGCTGGGCCCCATGTTGCTGCAGCTACCCGCCGGCTTTGGCCCTCAGCGGCTAGACCAGCTCTGGCATTTCCTGGATACCGCACCCGAGTTTCTTCACTGGACTGTAGAAGTCCGCCACCCGGCATTTTTCGCCAAGGGTGAAGAGGAACGGACATTGAACCAGGGTTTGCGGGCCCGAAAGCTGGCAAGGGTGGTTCTTGATAGCCGGGCGTTGTTCTCGGCAACGCCCGACTGTGAATCAACCATCGATGCCCAGCGCAAGAAGCCCCGCGTTCCGGTGCACATCCTGCCCAGCGACGCGGCGCCGGTGATTCGCTACATTGGCCACCCCGACCTGGAAACCAACCGAACCTTTCTTGCGCCCTGGGTAGATCGCGTGGCTGCCTGGATTGAGGCTGGCATTCAGCCCTATGTATTCATGCACATGCCCGACAACGGCCATGCGGTGGAGCTGGCTGCGTTGTGGACCGAATTGCTGCGGGAGAAGATTCCAGAACTGGAAGCACTGCCGGTAGAGCTGACTACGCCGCAGATCGGGTTGTTCTAGAATTCAACCCTGCACCAATTTGGATAGGGCTCGGTGATCCCGCACCAATTCCATGCATAAACCGCAGTCCCGGGGCTCCGCAACCCAAGAAATTGTGCAATATGCACAATGAGTACCCGGAGCCTGCAGGCTTTTACCTGCCCGAATCCAGAAATGGCATGAAGGTTGCGAACGCTTGTCGTGATGACTAACGATACGGAGAAATCACCATGACTACTCAGGCGACCCCGCAAGAGCAGGACTACCCCCTAAGCCCGGTGCCCATGGATCAACGCAAAAGCGTCTGGTCCATGGGGCTGGTACTGCTGGGCTTCACCTTTTTCACCGCTACCATGTGGGCCGGCGGCACCGTTGGTGTGGCCTTTGATTTTTCCACCATGCTGATGGTACTCGCAGCAGGTAACCTGCTACTGGGAATCTATGCCGCTGTACTGGGCTACATTGCAGCCAGGAGTGGTCTCAACACCGCCCTTATGAGCCGCTTCACCTTTGGAGAAATGGGCAGCAAGCTGTCGGATATCATCCTTGGCTTCACCCAGATTGGCTGGTACGCCTGGGGCACCGCCACCATGGCCATACTGTTAGTGAAACTGACCGGCATGCCGGAGAGCCTGACCACCCCGCTGATGGTCCTGTTCGGGTTCGGTTTCTGCGTCACGGCCTTTATCGGCTATCGCGGCCTTGAGTGGCTGTCCCGGGTGGCCGTGCCCGCCATGATTATTCTGGTAGCCGTCAGCATGACCATGGCCACCTCGGATGCCGGCGGGCTGGCCGGTTTACTGGCGATCACTCCATCCAGTGAGATGACGGTTGCGGCGGCTATTACCCTGGTGTTCGGCACCTTTGTCAGTGGCGGTACACAGGCCACCAACTGGACCCGCTTCGCCAAATCCGGAAAGACTGCCGTCATCGCCACGCTACTGGCGTTTTTCCTGGGCAACGGCCTGATGACCCTGATCGGCGCCTTCGGTGCCCTGGTTTATCAACAGGCCGACATTGTCGATATCATGGTCGCGCAGGGGCTGGCAACACTGGGCATTCTGATGCTGTTCCTGAACCTCTGGACCACCCAGGACAACACCGTCTATAACTTTGCTGTCGCAGGCTGCAACCTGGTCCGTACCCGCCGCCGCAAACTGGTCACCATTGTCGGGGCCGGCATCGGCACCGTCCTGGCGGTCATGGGCATGTACCAGTGGCTGATTCCATTTCTTGTCCTGCTGGGCACCTTTATCCCGCCCATCGGCGGCGTGATCATGGCCAGCTACTTTGTCGGCTATAAACGCCAGTACCCGAACCTGGCCACAACAACACTGCCCGCGTTCAACACACCCGGCCTTGCCGCTTACGCGATTGGCTCCGCAGCAGCCTACACCTCGCCCTGGATTGCGCCGATTGTCGGTGTGTTGGTGGCCGCATTCAGCTACAGCGTGGTGCTAGTGGTTTCCCAGGCGGTGCTGGAACGCCGGGCCATGGTGATGGGAACCGCATAAATGGCCCAACAGTGCATCGATGTACCCAAACTCCCGGGGCTGAGCACACAAACCGATGGCCTGGCCAGTGACGCCGACAGCTCAGACAATTTCAAATCACTGCTCATGGCCCACCTGCTGTTTAACCCTGAACCGCCGGTGCGCCAACACCAGGAGACAAAATGACCGAACAACTGAACGCAATCATAAACGCCCGCCTGCCGCGCAAGGATGGACTGTACAAACTCACCATTGCCGGCGGGCGTTTCACCAACATTCTCCCGATGCCAGGGCCCGCCGCCGCTGGGGACAACGAACTGGATGCCGCCGGCAACCTGGTTACGCCGGCCTTTGTCGAACCCCACATCCACCTGGATGCTGCCATGACCGCCGGTGAACCCCGCTGGAACCAGAGCGGCACTCTGTTTGAAGGCATTGAGTGCTGGGCCGAGCGCAAAGCCATGCTGTCCCATGAAGATGTGATCAAACGGGCCACCGAAACCCTTAAGCTGTTTGCCACCCACGGTATCCAGTACGTGCGCACCCATGTGGATGTAACCGACCCAAGCCTGACGGCCCTCAAGGCCATGCTGGAAGTGCGAGAACAGACCGCCGGATTGGTCGACCTACAGATCGTGGCTTTTCCACAGGAAGGCATCCTGTCCTTCAAGAATGGCCGAGAGCTGATGGAAGAGGCGGTGCGCCTGGGTGCCGATGTGGTAGGCGGCATCCCCCACTTCGAGTTCACCCGGGATTACGGCGCCGAGTCTGTGCGCTGGCTGATGGAGCTGGCCCACAAGAACGACCGGCTGGTGGATGTCCATTGCGATGAAATTGACGACCCGGAATCCCGGTTCCTGGAAGTGCTTGCCGCTGAAGCCCTACGCCTGGATTATGGATCCCGGGTAACCGCCAGCCACACCTGTGCCATGGGCTCTTACAACGATGCCTACTGCAGCCGGCTGTTCCGCTTGCTGAAAAAATCCGGCCTTCGGTTCCTATCCATGCCCACCGAAAGCCTGCACCTGCAAGGCCGTTTCGATGGCTACCCTAAGCGCCGCGGCCTGACCCGCGTACCGGAACTACTGGACGCCGGCCTGAAAGTCGCCTTCGGCCAGGACTCCATTCGCGACCCCTGGTATCCCATCGGCAATGGCAACATGCTGCGCACCCTGGACGTCGGCCTGCACGCCTGCCATATGTTGGGCATGAGCCAGATCGAAAAATCGCTGGAGCTCATCACCGATAACGGCGCCGCCGCGCTGGACCTTCAGGACTACGGCATTGAAGAAGGACTACCGGCCCGGTGTATCGTGCAGCAGGGACAAACCCCCTATGAAGTTTTGATGGGACAGCAACCCGTGCTGGCGTCTGTCCGGGACGGGAAATTGCTGATCAAGAGGGATATGATGAAATATGAAACTGACTTGAGCCTTTGAAGGCGGAAACGCGTTATGCCAAGGCTGTTTTTCGGACTGGAGATACCCGAGGCCGTCAAGGCGAGCCTCCTGCAGATGAAAACACAGGTAGCCGGGGCTCGCTGGCAAAGCCGTGGACAACTGCACCTGACCCTGGCATTCCTCGGCCAGGTCGAAGAGCCGCAGGTGGCTCTGGCCTGCGACCTGGCAAGAGGCGTTACCCGTGCCCCCTTTGAACTCAATGTGCAGGGACTGGGTTGCTTCGGTTCCCCGGAGAGCCCGAAAATTCTCTGGGCTGGAGTATCGCCGGAAGACCAACTTCGGGAGTTCCAACAAAACCTCGCAAACCGACTCACCAACAACGGGTTTACGCTAAAAAACCCAAGCTTCAAACCTCACATAACAATCAGTCGATTCCGCCCACCGACCGGTTCGGTGGCGTCACTGCTTGAGAGCCACAGGAACACCTCATTCGGCACCATGCCGGTTAAGGACTTCGTTCTGTTCGAAAGCACACCCGGTGCAGGTGGCTCGGTGTATACGGTACTTGAGCGGTTTGTATTGCCGACCCATACCGATTGACGCATTACAGCTGTTCAAGATATTTGAGCCCGGAGAGCTGGTTCATCTGCTGCTGAATCCAGGCCACCCGTTCCTGCACATAGGCTGTGGGTGCCGTTACGCTCAACACCTTTGGATTGGGTAGCACGGCGGCCAAACGAGCAGCCTGGGTCTGGGATAATTGGCGGGCAGGTTTGCCGAAGTAGATCTGGCTGGCGGCCTCTACTCCGTAGATTCCGGGCCCGAATTCCGCAATATTCAGGTAAACCTCCAGCACCCGCTCCTTTGGCCACAGGCCATCAATCCCCAGTGCCAGCACGGCTTCAAGCGCCTTGCGAACAAAGCTGCGACCATTCCAGAGAAACAGGTTCTTGGCGGTTTGCTGGGTAATGGTGCTGGCGCCCCGCAAGCCCTCTCCGGCCTTGTACTCGGATACTGCCTTGCGGATGGCCTCGAAATCCACCCCCGCATGATAGGGGAAGCGCTGGTCTTCACTGGCTACCACGGCCAGCGGCATCCAGGGTGAAATCTCCGCCATGAGCACCCATTCCTGCCGAAGCGGCTCTGGCGCAGTGCCAAGTTGATAAGCCAGCATAAAGGCGGAGGTAGGCGGGTTCACAAACCGGAACAAAAGGATGGTCAGAAAAACCATGGCCACAACAGCCCCGAATGCCATGGCTAGAAGGCGCAGGGATTTACGAATGAAAGACCTTTTGGCCATAGCCGGAACCTGTCGTACTCGGTTGAACATGTTTCAAACAGACATTACATGTTAGCCGACACGACAGGCCTTGGCGGTTACGATATGGAAAGCCTTAACGCGCAGGAATAAACCGGCCGTAGCCCATTTCCCGGCCGAACTCCGGCACCAGTTGCTCGTCGTCCACCGCCAGTTTGCCGTTGATCAGCACAGTTTTCACAATGCCCGGGTTACGGTTAACCAGCCGCTGCAAGCCAAAGTTCTCCATCTCGCCCCAGTGCACCTGTTCCAGGTTCTGGTCAAACCCTGACGGGTCGAACACCACCACATCGGCCCTGTCCCCTTCCCGGATTTTGCCTGCGTCGATACCAAACCAGTCGGCCTGGTCGCCGGTCAGGCGATGTACCGCCTGCTCCATGGTCATGATCGGGGAACCTTCCTCGATGGATTCCTGCACCAGCTTCAGCATGCGCAGAGGCAGGTTGTAGAACGCCATATTGCGGATGTGCGCACCGGCGTCGCTGAACTCTTCAAAGAACACCACATCAATACCGTCTGCATACACAGTGAATGGCGTAGGTACTGGGCAGGCTTTTCGACCATTCCCGGTCGCCGTCCACCTTGTCCCATTTCAGGCACATGGTCGAAAGCCCGAGAAAGCCTTCATCCAGCGCTTCTTTCAGCAACCGCTCCATGGTTTGCATTTCTTCCTCGCTGGGCTGAACCGCCAAGTCCGTCGCCCGGCTCAGCCCCATCACCCCCACCCGCAAATCACTATGGCCCAGAAAGCTGACCACATTCGTGCCCAGAGGCACCTGCTTGATGTGCTCCACCCATTGTTTAGGGGTAGACCAGGTTTTATGGGCCTTCAGAATGGGTAGTACCCGCTCCCGGGGAACGGTTTCTACGCGGGTGAAGATGTCCGATGCGTCCTCGTAATCACTGCAGATCATGCTCAATGAGCAGCTGCCCACCAGCACGGTGGTCACGCCATGGCGAACAGATTCCGACAGGCTCGGGCTGACCAGCAATTCGGCATCGTAATGGGTATGGGTGTCCAGAAAACCGGGGGTTACCCACTTGCCGGTGGCATCAATTACGCGCTCGGCTTCGGCATGAGGAATAGGGGCAGCAGTAACCTTGGCGATATGGCCCCCTTTGATTGCCAGGTTACGAATGGCAGAAGGCGCTCCAGTGCCGTCGAAATAGCGGCCGCCTTCAATAATGAAATCGTACCGGTCCATAGTCACTTTCCTATTTTTTATGTTGTTATTGTCAGGGCATCGGACTGATAGCAACAGACCCGATTTCTACCTTGCTCCTTAGCCTTGTAAAGTGCTTTATCTGCTCGATCTACGGCGCATTCGACCGATTCCACCAGCGCATTCACTTCTGCAATTCCCAAACTTACGGTGACCTGAATCACCTCACCACCTTCAACGACGACGGTCTCGCCCGCAACTGCTTCACGTATCCTCTCAGCGCAACGTCGAGCTTCCGCGAGGTCGGCATCAGGTAGAAGAAGCACAAATTCCTCACCACCAAAACGCGCCACCAGATCACGGGACCGACTGTGCTTCTTAAAAATAGCCGAAATCTTCGTCAGCACCTGATCCCCTATACTGTGACCATGAGTATCGTTAACGGCTTTGAAGAAGTCGACATCGACAGCAATCACCGACAACGGCTCCCCAGTCGACTTTGCTTTCTCTAGCAGATACCCCGCTTCGGCCATGAAGTAGCGGCGATTATAGAGTCGCGTCAACGGGTCAGTAGCTGCCTGCTTCTTCAGTTCATCTTGCCTGGATCGAACATCCTCCAAAATCTTTATCCGGTACGAAATAATAAACGCCAGCGTGAGCGCCTCCAGCACAATGCCTATACCAACGCCATGACTGCTGATATAACCCGGTTCAATCAACCCCTTGTAGTAAAGCACCGCAAAGCCGTTGAAAACCACGAAGAACGTGTGGCCAACGAGAAAGAATTTCACCAACGGATGGCCTTTGCGAAACAGTGAAATACTGACCGAGAAAGTTACCACCATCATCAATGCTGCCAGACTGCTGGCGGGCTTCAACGCTGCCGAAATATCAAAAATCCCATAGGCAAAGGTAACAGCCAGCAACGCCAACATAACCTGCAGGAAACGGTGCTCCGTAGGGTAGTGCTGCCGGGTCTCGAATATGGCCATCATAAATAGCAGCAGAAAAACCGGCATGGTGATCAGCGACAGATTCAATATGAAGACTGAATCGCCGTATGCGGAGAAGGATTTGGCAATCAAGCCGTACGATAAGGCGATCCACACCAACCCCGAGATAAGGTACAGCGAATAGAGAATGTTCTCTTTCTTGCTGGTAGCGAAGTACAAAAGGCCGTTATAAAACACCAGAGCAATCATCATTCCGACCAACAGGGCAATATCCAGATGACCGCCTACCAGAGCCCGACGGGAATGCTCGTCATCGAATATCTCCAGAGAAAACCACTGGTGTGAATAGACATGACTACGAACATAGAGCACCGTGGTTTCTCCTGACGGCACTCGAAAAGGGTAAACAACGGTACCCTGATACATCAGGGGAGCATCGGAGGCATTGTTGAGGTCTATCGAGGCGCGGTCAATCAGTGTATGCGAGCGCTCTTCATAGATATCAATAGCACGCACATGATACGCCTTGGGGAGGTGCAGGAAGAGCTCACGCTCCTGCTCTGCGGCGTTGAATACCGCAACCCGGTACCAGGTTACCGTCGCCTTTGTTCCTAATGTGGTTGTACTGGTTGTTGGCTGGAAGGGTTGTTGGCGCACCGACGAAAAGTCCAGCGACCGGGAGTCATCCGTAAAGTACTCTACGGTGAAATCCGTCAAACGTACCTCGGCCTGGGCAATGTCCAACGTTGGCATTGCATGCACGACAATGCTCACCATCCATAGAACCAGGAAATACAAAGCAGCACGGAACGATACCATCGGTGGAGTCCTTATGCCCACGGAAAGCCGGAAGTGTAGCCGCCATACTCACAAAATGGAAAGTCGCTACCCATAATGCTGCTATCCATAAAGCGGCTGAATGTCTCGAGCCGCTTTAGCGTTGCCCTTTGCCGGGCTTGGGTGGGTAGTTTTGCCACGCCACCTCCAGAGACTACTTTCCGAATGATTGCCGGCTACTTGGTCATATGCCCGACATAGGCGGCGACAAAGGCGGTTTCCTGAAAGGCCTTCAAGCCGGTTTCAGCAAACGGAACGGGTAACGGGGTCGATGCCAGTGTGGATTTAATCAGGGAAGACGGCAGCAACCGGACTTCCGGCTCGTTTCCGGCCATCAGTTGAATCGTCGCCTCCAGCTTGAAGCTGATGGCCCCGCCGGCGAACTTGCCCTTGGGCATCCGCTCCTTGATCGCCACACACCCAACCTCGTGTTCAGCCATCAGGGCTGCGAAGTCAGCCTGAAACTGTTTCAGGTCTTCCCGGGTATGGTTCTTGCGCAGTGACAGCTTACGAACCTTGCACTCCGGCAGGCTGAATTGCCCGCGGTCGAGATTCAGCAAACACACCACCGCATCGCTGCCGGTCAGTTCAACGCCACATACAATCATTTTAGTTTCCTTAACCTGTCGCTGTTAAACCAGCCGGGCATTCATGCTGTTGAGGGCGAGCCGCCGGGCCTGGTCTTCCGTCATGCCCAGGCCGTCCCGCAGCGCGGTGAAGTTCTCCAGCACATAGCCACCGAAATACGCCGGGTCATCCGAGTTCACGGTCACATTCAAACCGCGTTCCAGCAGTTCAAGAATGTTGTGCTGCGCCATATCCGGAAACACGCACAACTTGATATTAGACAGCGGGCAAACCGTTAACGGAACCTGCTCGTCCGCCAGCCTGTCGAGCAAGGCGGGATCTTCGGCCGCACGAACGCCGTGGTCAATCCGGTTGACCTTGAGCAGGTCCAGAGCCTGCCAGATATACTCCGGCGGCCCTTCCTCGCCGGCATGGGCAACCGCCAGAAAGCCCTCGGCCCGGGCCTTGGCAAACACCCGCTCGAACTTGCTGGGCGGATGCCCCTTCTCGGAGCTGTCCAGCCCTACGGCAAAGAACTGATCCCGAAAAGGCATGGCCTGCTGCAAGGTCTGAAAGGCTTCCTCTTCCGACAGATGGCGAAGAAAGCTCAGAATCAGCCCGCCGGTTATTCCCAGCTGTGCACGGCCGTCACGCAGTGCGGTGCCGATGCCTGTGATGGCGGCTTCGAACGGAATACCACGTTCGGTATGGGTTTGGGGATCAAAGAAAGGCTCAACGTGCACCACGCCCTGGGCATGGCATTTCTGCAGATAGGCCCAGGTAAGGTCATAGAAATCCTGCTCCGTGCGCAGAACGTTCGCACCCTGATAATACAGGTCCAGGAATTCCTGAAGGTTGTTGAAAGAATAAGCCTGCCGCAGTGCCTCTACATCGGCCCACGGCAGTTCAATATTGTTGCGCCGGGCAAGTGCAAACATCAGTTCCGGTTCAAGGGCACCCTCAAGGTGCAGGTGCAGCTCTGCTTTCGGCAAGGCTGTGAGCCAGGCATCATCCATAGTGATCTCCGGAGATTCAGGGAGGTGATCAGAACGCCATGAGTTCTTGCAGGTCCCGCTTGAGCTCATCCGGGGAGGTAATCCACAGCTCGCCCTGCCCACCGGGGAAAACGCCCACGTCCAGGCCATCGCGACTCAGGCCGGTTACCCACTTCCGGAAGAAATCCGGCAAGGAAACCGCTTTGGGAGAGAGATCGCCGGAGTCTTTGGCGTAGTCAGCAGCAAATTCTGAACCGGGCCAGACCGGCAGGTAAGCAACGCCATCTTCGTCGGAAACAATTTTCAGAAACTGGTTATCAGCATTGACCAGAATCCAGATTTCCCGCTCTTCAACAACGGCATCCAGGAAGTAATCGTATCGCTCCTCGCCGTCCATCTCGAGAATCTGCGCCAAGGGGTTATCGCTCATGAAGGCTCCATAAAATAACGCCACCGCCTGAAACGGCGGTGCTAAAACCGAAGCCTATCATGAATTCTGCCGAGGCAGCTCTGCTTACCCGGGAGTTAACTCCCGATCACCACACTACCGCTGCCGATGGTTACACCACCGCAAGACACGGCGCTGCCGGTAACGGCTGCAGGGATGCCATTAATCAGCACAGTAGCAGAACCCGCCGCTACGGCGCGGGGATGAGGCGGATGCTTGGGCTTGGAGTGCGGTGCCAGGGGATCGCCCACACGGGCGACAGGCTTACCATCAACCAGAACATCGGGGGAACCGGCAATCACCGGGGTGGGCGGAAACCCTTCATGGTCTGTGCCCAGATCGCCCAACAAAACCACATTCTTACTCATTCCTTTGCTCCTTCAATCCGTGACGGAGAGTGCCCATAATTTTCTGACCTCACGGGTACCGTTGCAGTACCCATGAAGCAGCAATGCTAAACACAAATGCGGCAATAACCAAGCCTTAACCGGCCAGCGCAGCCCGCACCATCTTGCTTAACTGTCCCATATCCACCCGGCCGGTTACCTGGGGGCGCAACTCGTTCATTACATTGCCCATATCCTGCATACCCTTGGCACCAGTGGTGCTGATGGCCGCACGAATCAAACCTTCAAGCTCTTCTTCGCTGAGAGCAGCGGGCATGAACTCTTCAATAATGGCCATTTCTGCCCGTTCTTTGTCCGCCAGTTCACCACGACCCGCTTCCTCATACTGGCTGGCCGCATCACGGCGCTGCTTGAGCATTTTATCCAGCACTTTCAGAACGTCGTCGTCGCCAAGCTCACGGCGCTCATCAATCTCGATCTGCTTCACCGCCGCCTGGGCCATGCGCAGTGTAACAAGCCGGTCCTTCTCCTTGTTGCGCATGGCATCTTTTACAGCGTTGCCAAGCTGTTCTTTTAGAGATGATTCCGCCATGGTGAGCTCCTGTTCTGTCAGTTGTGGAAGGCGCACATAATATCAAAGAACCGGCGACATACCGCGTATCGAACACTTCCCGGCTGTTTTGATTGGTGGTATTGGTTTCAACCTTCATCCTGAGAAATGGAAGAGTGCCCGGTGCCCCCAGAAGTGCTGGCGACGGCTGGCCGACGACGTTTTAGCATGCTTGCTGCATTCGTGATATAGGCAGAAGCAGAAATCAGGATGCGGACAAAAACGGGGCTGTCTCGGTTTCCCGAACTTTTATTAAGTTGTAGTCGCCCCCATATTCGTTAGGATCATGCTATTTCCCACCCACCATCAGGACACCCTAATGAGCGCAATTCTCAAACAGTTTCTTCTTGTTTCAAGCATCTACCTGCTGGCCCCAGCCGCTAGCGCCTTCAGCCTGAACGATGCTCTCGCCACCGGCACACAAGCACTTTCGTCCACAACGGAAGTCACTGGCGAAGCCCAGCAGTTGGTGGGCCAGCTCCAGAATGACCTTGGTGTTACCAAGACCCAGGCCGTTGGCGGCACCGGAGCCCTGTTGCAGCTTGCACAGAATCAGCTGGGTACAGACGCCATGAGCAGTCTGACCAGCGAAGCTTCCGGCCTGTCCAGCCTGCTGGGCGGCGGTGGCGGGCTGGGTGAAAGCCTACTGTCCAACGTGACTTCTATGGACGGTGTTCAGACCGCATTCTCGGCCCTTGGCATGGACGCAGGCATGATCCAGCAGTTTGTGCCGATTGTGATGGGATTCCTGGGTAACCAGGGGGTGGGCTCGTCGTTGCTGGGACAGCTGCAAAGCTTATGGGCACCAGCGCCGTAAGCTGAGTTCTGCCGGGGGTGCTCTGAACACCCCCGGATATAAGTATTTTCCCGTTTTCGAAAACTTTCCTATCTAATGCCCATTAATTAGCGTACTGTCTCCCTTGTTGGAAAGATTTAGCAAAGCATTTCACGAATCAGACCTTTTGTGTTGCAAAACCTCTTGTCCTGTTTTTGATCCTAAAAGGTTTTGGCTTTATTACTCGTGAAGGCGGTGCAGACGTATTCGTTCACTACAGCTCTATTCAGGGTGGCGGATTCAAGACTCTGGCCGAAGGCCAGGAAGTTGAATTCACAGTGACCGACGGCCAGAAAGGCCCGCAGGCAGAAAACGTTATTGGTCTGTAATTAACAGATAATGTACGTAATGAAAAAAGGCAGCCTCGGCTGCCTTTTTTATTGATCCTGCCCGGAAAACAGTAACATTACGGCTTGCTCGGGTTATTGCCGGATCATCAATTGCTCTTCAGGTTAATCTGCTTCGGGCCAGCAGTGGTCAGCTGCCCACTCTTACCTTTTCCAACATGTTCAACACGCCCACCAGACTTCAAAAAGGCCGCTGTCTGCGCCTCAATCTCGGCGGAAGTCAAAGTCGATTTTACGGCTTTCTTGCTCATTATATTATCCACGTTAAGTCTTGGCATATTCGCCGGGTTCGCTAGCGCAGTATAACCGAAACAGGAAATAATTGTTGGGAAAGTGAACAACTGGAATTCCTACTATCTGGAATTCAACCAAAAATCCGGGCACAGTTGCCGGTTCTCGTTTAATTATTTGATAACCAAGTATACATGGGTGGTGATCGTCTAATCGTGGCGATACGTACCGCCGTGAACCACTAACCGATATGGCCGCTCCAATGCAGCACGGATCTCACCAATGGAAAACACCCGAATAAACTCCGCAAACCGCTGGCCTTCAAACCACAGCTGAACCACTGGCAAGGAGAAGATACCTCGTGCTGCACAAAGTGCGCCGGCGGTTTCCTGACAATCGATGTAGGCCGTTACCAATTTCGGAAATTCCCGAGAGGCAAGTGCCTCCAGTTGCGGCTTGATGGCCTGGCACACACCACAATGAGCACCGCCAAACAAGAGCAATACGGCAGGGTTAGACTCCAGCAGATCGGATAGCGCCTCTTCGGTCTCAATATCTCTCATAGCTACCCCCGGATATCCGTTAGCGGTGTAAGTCCAAGAGCCCGCCGGCCCCTCCTAACACCCATGATTTAACGAAGTTTTACTTTGTTTGCCACCCCATTCATAGCAAGCTCACCAATGCTCGGTTACTATCTCCCACCTGCCTGAACGTCCGTTCATTGGTAGTAAATACGAAATAAAAATCAAATAAATAAGAAGGAACCTGCTGTGCTACACGCAAGGATTTGGGCGGTACTGGCCGCGCTGTTCTACCTTTCCGGCTGCGCTTCCGGCGCAAAAATGGGCAACATGGTCTATGACGGACCAAACAAAGCCTACGATACAGTCCTCGAAAGCAATGTTCATGTAACCAACGTCTCTGGCGGTCAAAAAACAAATCCTGCCTGGACCTCAGAGATCGATAACGATGCCTTTGCTGGCGCACTCCAGCAAAGTCTGAGAAACCAGGGGCTGCTGGCGGGTGACGGCCGCTATCAACTCGAAGCTCTCCTGCTAGAGGTGGATCAACCCGTGTTTGGGCTGAACTTTGAAGTAACCACCCACGTGAAATACATCCTCACGGACCGGGAGAGCAATGGCTCGGTCATCATGAACGAAACAATCGTTGCGCCTTTTACAGCCACTGTTGGCGATGCCTTTGCCGCCATAAAGCGCCTGAGACTGGCTAACGAGGGCTCCGGAAAAGCCAACATCAACGGCCTGCTTGAGAAACTCTCCGAACTCCGGATTAAGCCCGGTGATATCTCGCTCAGACAATAGTCTTTTGCGGCGACTGCCCAAATACAAGGAAGCATTATGAATTATCGTCAGTTAATCCTACTGGCCGCTATCACGATCCTGTCTACCGGTTGCGCCTCAGTGGTCTCCGGAACCGATCAGAAACTCACGTTCAACAGCGAGCCTGAAGAAGCCACCGTGACGGTTTCTGGCCGCGTACTCGGTAAAACGCCTCTTACCGTTCCTGTTGACCGAGCCTCCAACCAATCCATTAGCTTTGAGAAGGAAGGCTACAAGACCCACATCGCTCAGCTATCTACCACAACTAACCCGTGGTTCTTTGGCAACATCGTGCTTGGGGGGCTGGTAGGCTCCACCACCGATGGCGTTTCCGGAGCCATTCACGAGTATTCCCCGGACCAGTACTTCGTCACACTGAATCCTGACACCCTAACGGGAATTTCGACCTCCAAGCCGCGACGGATAAAGGAAATCTTTATCGCGTTCAGCGGTGAGCTTCGCCATGAGCTTGCAATTGGCGGTGGAGAAAAAGTCGACACTGTTCTGAAGTTGCTGGGTACTGAAACCTCGAACAAAGACACAACTATCCGAGCCCTGAATCAGCTTGCGCTGGCAAACGAGAATGACCTCGAGTTGGCCAACACCATCATCGAGATCTACGACGTTCAATAAGAGTCGATGAAATCATCAACTTCAGTTCTTCCGGGCTAAGTGAGGAAGAACTGAAGGCGATCATAGGTGATGAGCCACCACCATGGCCGATTTCTCCAACGATACAAAAAATAGATCTGTTTCATTTTCTCGTATGGCGCTTGACCCACGCATCAAACAGGCTTCGAGCCCACCTGTACTATAACCCTCAGCTGCACCCCCAAAGGCTCGGCGTAAGCGCAGAGATCTTTCATCAGCTGACCCCAAACTTCCAGGTCAGTCTCATCCACTTCGGATTTGTCATCAATCGAAAATAGCCAAAGCACAGGGCCTTCCAGTTGATCGACCTGATCAAGCAGCAGGTCATAGGCCGCATCCCAGTTATTGCCGAAATAGTCCGGAAAATTAAAGAACTCTCTGAGCCTGCTCAGCACTGTCTTCTTATTCAGCTTGCCGTCCTTATCCAGCGGAATAGCCCGTGGATCCAGTTGATCACTGTGCTGCCAGGTGATGACAGAGGACTTATCATCCTGCTTACTCATCTCTATGCCCCTGGATACGGGTGAACGTACTGTAGTGGTCTTCCGTGTAGTAGAACACTTCCGGTGGATTCCCACCCGTTACCACTCGGCGCGGCCCCCGATGCGATAGCCCCGGCGTATCCACCGTGTATTCCCGGTAGTACCCTTTAGGCTTGGACGGCAAGAGTCGTTCACGGTTTTCAAAGGTGATGCCATCACGCGTGTAAGGATAAGGCCCATTCTGCCGAATCCGCTCAAGCGTGTTATAAAGCTCCTGCTCCTGCGCGGAAAGACCGGATTCGCTGGATTGCTCCGGGGCTCCCGGAAAGAAATCAAAGTTGCCGCCCTGCAGCTGGAACAGGCCGAAGACTACAAACGCCAGGGCAATCAGAATCTTTTTCATGGACTTGCTCTTTTTGAAAACGGATTCGGGCTTACATGCCGCGATTTATAACAATGTAGATAGTACCAATGAAAAATAGCAGATCGGCACCCGGAAAGGAGGCATAACTCGATGGCCACTAACCTGCCCTACTCCCAGGCTTGTGAGAACAACAAAGCCCCCATCCTCGAGAAACTCAGCGAGACCTTTAATGCGCCGGGGAAAGTACTGGAGGTGGGCACAGGCACCGGACAGCACGCGGTGCATTTCGCGACGGCGATGCCTCACCTGCAGTGGCAACCGACCGATCATCCGGACGCTGTGGACAGTTGTCGCGCCCGCCTTGAGCAAGCAGGGTTGCCCAACATCCTGCCGGTGATTGAACTGGACGTAGGTGCGGCTCCCTGGCCCGTCGCAACCTTCACCTGGGCGTTTTCCGCAAACACCGCCCACATCATGGCGTGGACTGAAGTCGGACAGATGTTTCGCGGTATTGGCGAGCGCCTGCCCGAGGGCGGCGCCTTTTGCCTGTATGGGCCTTTTAACAATCAGGGCCGGTATACCAGTGAAAGCAACCGACAGTTTGATCAATACCTGAAAGCCCGCGCGCCCCACATGGGCATCCGGGACCTGGAAGATCTGAGGGCCCTTGCGGAATCGGTGGGTCTCACTCTGGCGGAGAACCATGCCATGCCGGCAAACAACCAATTGCTGGTGTTCAGGCGACTATCTTGAGTGTCAGTTACGTTCCTTCAAGGCCCCGTAAATGCTGCGAACAGCGGGATCCTCTGGCGCGCCAGATTCAATTACATCTTCCAGAAGTTCCAGAACCCGCTTTTCATCATTACTTCGGAAACTCGGCCAGAACACATAGGGAACAACATCCGGATTCCGGATATAGAAAAGTGCGGCTTCTTCCGGCTTGGCGGTATCGCCCCGAAGGCCTACGGTAAACCGCTGCCCCTCGCTGTCCACAAGAATAACGACCAGCGACTTTTCGGACTCCACTTGCCGAACTTCACCAACGGTGACCGGAGCCTCAAGGCCAGGTACGGAAGTGATGTAATACTGAACACCGACAAACCCCAGAAGGACAACTAACAGCACCGACAGGGCGATTGATTTCATCATGGACACAGCCTGAAAAGGTCGACTTGGATCTCTGAGAGATTTAAACGCAGGCCAGTATAACCGTCTCACGCCTCATTCGCTTTCCGATACTGCCCCTGATAATCAAACACCCGCTCCTGTACCTGCCAGTAGTGCTTGTGCTTGCGGGCAATCACGAAATCAGGCGATGGTAACAAGACCTGACTCTCAAACACTTCATCCATACTGCCGAACGTTTTCGGAGCCTGGCCATTGGCAACCCTTCTGCCAAAAAGTTTGTTGAACACGGTAAGCTGGGCCGGCTTTGTGAAGTCGAACGACTCCTTCAACTCTTCCCCATCTTCGCCATGGTAAGTCAGCCGCAGCCTGGAACCTTCAGCACTTAATGAAATCCCGGCGCAACGAATCACCATGGCATCCTTGAGTCTCAGGGCATCCCGTAGCTGATCATCCGGGTCGATAATGGCCTGCTGGCAGTGCCCACAGTTACGGGCGGCAATATCATTCTCACCGCCGCAATGGGGGCACTCCTTGAAGCGGAAACGGTAATCGCACTGCTGGGCGCGCGCTCCATCCCCGTCCGCAGGCTCCAGCAACCCCTGACAACGGCGGCCGTAATGCTCGATCACCCGGCCATCACTGCCGGTTTTGCCCCAGAAGATATTGGCAAAGCCACAGCCGGGGCAGAACACCTGCACTGGCTCACTGTCGGGATTGGGTTTTGGCTCCCCCACTTCCGGATGATGCAGGTTTACATGATTACCGGCGTAATCAATTACCAGGCAATCCTGCTTGCCTTCGTCCAGGCGAAGACCGCGACCCACCATCTGCTGGTACAGGCTGACCGACTGGGTTGGCCGAAGAATGGCGATCAAATCCACATGGGGTGCATCAAAGCCGGTGGTGAGCACAGACACATTCACGAGGTACTTCAACTGCCGCTGTTTGAAGTGCTGTATCAGCAAATCACGATCATTCAGATCGGTGCCACCGGTCACCAGGGCGGTTTCATGCTCCGGCAGATAGCCGGTAATCTCCCTCGCATGCTCCACCGTCGCCGCAAAGATCATCACGCCCTTGCGCTCAGCGGCCATTTCCACCACCTGCTCAATGATGGCGCGGGTCACCCGCTTGTGCTTGCTCAGCAGCTGGTTGACGTCCTTCTCGGCGTACTCACCAAAACGGTCCTGCGTGAGCGCGGAGAAATCGTATTGCGCCACCGCCGCGTTCACCAGCTCGGGCTTTGTCAGATAGCCCCTATTAATCATGTAGCTTAACGGCAGCTCGTAAATGCAATGCTGGAAGGGCTTGGCCTGATCTTCACCAGAGCCACGAACAAAGCCCCGGTAGTGATAACGATAAATCCAGCCCATGGCCAGGCGATAGGGCGTGGCGGTAAGCCCCAGCACTTTCAGGGAGTCGTTCTGCTGCCGCAGCAGCTCGATGATGCGTTGATACTGGCTGGTTTCCTCACCGCTGACCCGATGGCACTCATCGATAATGACCAGCGAATATTCATCCCGGAACTGCTCCAGGTTCGCCGCGACCGACTGCACACTGGCGAAGGTCACCTGATGCCGGTTTTCCTTGCGCTTCAGCCCGGCCGAGAAAATGCCGCCCGTTAAGCCATAACTCTCATACTTGGCATGGTTCTGCTCCACCAGCTCCTTTACGTGGGTCAGAACCAGAATCTTGCGTCGGGCAAGGCGCGCCAGTTCGGCGATAACCAGGCTTTTACCGGCACCGGTGGGCAGCACGATGACCGCAGACTCATCCGATTTGCGGAAGTGGTCAAGCGTGGCGTCGACGGCTTCCTGTTGGTAGGGGCGGAGTTTGAAAGGCAACGTCATGGTCGAGCATCAGATCGGTTGGAGATGGGCAAGGCGAACATAGTAACAAAAACGATGGCCGTCACCCGCGCACGGGCATCGCCGCCCAGAATACTGTATAAATATACAGAATTTATGTTAAGCTGCCCACTTATCAACGGTCTTACCAACCATCATTACCCCGGAGGCGGTGGCATACCATGGGCGTAAAAGCACTTTATTATTCCGAGAGGGACGGACTGGACATGGCACTGAAAAACCCGGACAAAATGCTGTTTTCGTCCAAAGCTGAAGCCGATGCCCGGGACAAAATCCTCGAACTTTCCGAAGAGGTCGCCGCCTTCCTGCAACGCAAGGTCAGCGGGTTGTCAGAGGAACTGGCCGAACAATGCGCACTGGCCATTGCGGAAGAAAAAGAACTGTTCAGCCGGGCACTGAAAAAGCCGGAACTATTGAACGAAGCCGCCGCAGCCGAGTAAAACCCGACCCGGCGTTTCCGTGACCATCAGCCTTAGTTAATGATGATGCCCGCCCGGGCCATGAACGTGGCCATGGGCAATCTCGTCAGCATCCGCTGCACGTACCTCGATAATCTCGATATCAAAGGTGAGGGTTTTGCCGGCCATCGGGTGGTTGGTATCCACATCCGCGAACTTGAGCCCGACCTTGGCAACCACCACATGGCGACGGCCATGCTCTGTTTGCACCTGGGCGACCATGCCCGGTTTCCAGCGCTTGGCACCAATCAGATGCTTGACCGGTACGCGCTGAATGGCGTCTGGCCTGCGAGCGCCATAGGCCTTGTCCGGTGACACCGTTACACTGAAGGTATCGCCTGCCTCGCGGCCTTCCAGGGCCTCTTCCAGCCCCCGGATAATACCGCCGTGGCCATGCAGGTAGGCGTTCGGCTCTCCGCCACGGGAATTTTCAACTTCATTGCCCTGTTCATCTCTCACAATGTAGTGAAACAGGACCACTTGATTCTTTTCGATTGGCATAGCGTTCTCTGTAATGATTAAAGGCACTCATTAAAATGACCTGAACTCAGGCCCGGCTTTCAACACCCGGCTCGAATCGCTCCTGCAGCCAGGCCTTGATGTCATCAGATTCGTAAAGCCACTGCTCACTGCCATCCTCCTGACGAATCTTCAGGCAAGGCACTTTGACCTGACCACCGCCAGCCTCCAGCGCGGCACGATGCTGCGGGTCGTGCTGGGCATCGCGGGTTTCAATGTTCAGCCCCAGCCGGGCGATTTCTTTACGCACCTTGATGCAGAATGGGCAAGCTTTGAACTGGTAAAGGGCAAGGCTTTTGCTGGCCTCGTCAACGCTGGCTTGCTGTTCAGCACTGCGAGTTACACCCTTGGGTGTGCTGAGCTTTTCGCTGAGCAGCATGAACGGCGTCAGGACAAGACGCAGGGCGCGGAAAAAATAACGAATAATGATTCTCATGGGTAACACTCAAATTCCGGATTAAAGGTAACCTACCGGGTGCCGGCACTTTGGCTTGATTTGCGAACTATAAATTCGGGGGAGAGGATACCATTTCCCCGGTTGACCCGGTAATGCCCACTGAAAGGAGTTCCCAATGAAGCTAATGATCCTTGGCGCCGTCGGCAGCCAGCATGTTTGTTCTGAATTCGTCGCTCGGAGCAAACGAGAAAAGCCGGAGTTTTTATCTACAAACCAAGGGCGAGGTGGAATCAGCCGTGGCCCGGATGGGCTTTGAGCGCGTGGTACTGGCAAGGCCGTCGCTGATCGACGCTGAACGAGAAGAAAGCCGGCCCGCCGAAAAACTGGGGTTGATGGCCAGCCGCCTGCTGGCACCCGTTATCCCGAAGCGCTATCGCCCGGTCAGAGCCGACACCATCGCTGCCGCGCTTTTGCGCGAAGTCACGGGGGAGCCTGGCGTGAGTTACCTGGATAACTCTGCCATGACTTTGATGTCAAAAGATCATCCATGATCACTGGCCCGCACATCACAAAAGCCCATTTGAGCAGAACGAAAGTTTCCTAGGACGACTGTCGCTCTGGCGCTGTCGGGGCTTGTGGCGCCAACTCGTATTTTTCCTCGGAACGGGAGATTACAGAGGTGCAGACCAGATCCCCGGTAACATTCATGGCAGTTGCGCCCATCCCCACCAGAGCATCGATGGACACCAGCAGCGCCACGGTTTCAATGGGCAGCCCCACCTGGGCAAACACCGTGGCAATCATCACAATCCCCGCACCCGGCACGCCTGCTGTGCCGATGGACGCCAAGGTGCCGATCAGAACAATCTCCAGCATAGTGATGACATCCAGGGGCACCCCGATGACATTGGCGGCGAACGCCGCCGAAATCGCAATCCGAATACCGGCGCCATCCATGTTGATGGTGGCGCCCAGCGGCAAGCTGACCCCGTAGATACTCTGGGGCACACCCAAACGCCGCGCTGCGTTAAGGGTCAGAGGCAGTGTGCCGGCGCTGCTCTGAGTGGCAAAGGCCGTTGCAACCGCCGCCCGGGCCTCCCGAACAAAGTCCCTCAGATTCACCCCATTCAGGCGCATAAGCAATGCATACACCACCAGCATCACCGCCAGGGCGATGTACAGCACCATCACCATGTCCCCAAGCGCCAAAATGGTGGCCATGCCCTGGGCACCGGCGGTACTGGCAACAATCGCAAACACACCAATCGGCACATACTGGAGCACCCCGGCCATTACCTTCATAGTGACTTCATTCAGGCCGGACACCACACCGTAAACGCGCTCTGCCACTTCACTATGGGCCTCTGATTCCCGCAGCTTCAGCAGGGCAACACCAAACACCACCGCAGTGAAAATAATCCCCAGCAGATTCGGCTCGGCAAAGGCCCCCACAATGTTGGTGGGAACAATATTCAGCAATACCTGAACAAACCCCGGGTTCTCCGGCACATCGACACTGGCCGAGGATGAGAGCTCCAGCCCGCTACCCGGAGCAAAGACCGAAGCCACCACCAACCCCACGGTAATGGCCAGCGCCGACGTCAGCACATAGAAGCCAAGCAGCTTTCGACCCACACGCCCCATACTGCCAAGGTTGGCCTGATTGATCCCCACCATGAGCGTGAATAAAACAATCGGCACAATCAGGAACTTCAGCAACCGCAGAAGAAGATCCCCCAACGGATTCAACCATTCAGCCACCCCGGGACCGCCCACCAGCCCGACAACCAGGCCCAGAACAAGCGCAACACCAATGCGCAGCACCAGCGAAGTATTCAGATAAGCATTAAGTACAGCTTTCATAGCGGCTTCCTTACAACCTTGCCGGATCGTGGGCAGGCAATCTATCACGTTAAGGACCGGGATTCTGGTCAGTACCGGCTTATGCGTAAACCGGCATTGCCACTTACTTTACACACAAAAGCTGTGGATAACTTTGTTGGAAACCTAGGGTTAACCACCCCTAAGCCTTATGCAGCAGGCGTTCGCGGAAATTGGTTCAAAAATGGGCTATGCGGGGATGCTATATGGATATGAAGGATTTGTCTCAGCAGCGACTTGCTCACAAACTTAAACGGAGAAATCAGTGCCAACTGTCTTGAAAAACACCGCACCCGCGATAACCGCACATGCCACGCCACCTACTCCAGCGGTCGTAACTCCGAACGCTACGCACGTGTAGTTGCCCCCGCTAAACCGGACACCACTCATCGTTGAGGAAGTCAACAATGCCGACAGATGCTCCTCACAAGAGCAAACCGACAATTAACAACACTGCAAAGCAACCATACAAAAGTAATGGAGGCACTACCGCCCACAAGGTCATTCGCAAAGGTAATTGTGTGGATACATCACCAATTTTCGCCGCTGACCGATTAAGCCGGCTCGAGGGTACTGATCGAAGAACAAGAAACGTAAATACATAGCCGCTTCTCATTAATCGGCCTAGAGGGTCATTACCCCAGATTTTCCGGTGTTCCAGTGCAGACGTTCCGGGGCGCGAAATTCTTTCTTCGATTTTCGACACTCGAGAGAAGGCCAAGGTGAGCATGATGCATAGTGAAACCAATCCCAAACCGAGCGCTCCAACCCCGATGAATGCAGCTGTTATCTGGAGGGTGTCATTCATCTATCGTTACCTCGTAAATTACTTCACCAACATCTTCACCGATGCCTCCAACTACTGCCCCGCCGGCGAAACCACCAACACCCGCCATTATGATTCCGCATGCGATACCACCTGGGCCTGCTGTCGCAAGCCCTATGGCCCCACAAACTAATGGTCCAGCAAATGCACCCGCGCTGCCACCAATGGCAGAACCAGATAGTCGACCACCTTCGACGTACTTAACGCGCCTGCATTCAGACGCTTGCCCTGCTGTGCACGCCGCATGAATTTTCATTCCCGAAGCAGCAACATCGAGCCCAATCGAGAGATAGCCAACACCCTTTGCATACTTGGCGCCCGCCGCAACCCGCTCAAAATTGGTGGCGTACCCGGGTATGTCACCCACCCCAGCCTTATTCCAGTGGTTAACAATACTTTTCGACGACAACCCCAGCGCTCGTTTCAGCTTGGCATCGTCGTCCAGCGACATTCCCCGGCGGGCTATGCTTCCCAACGCAAAATCCAGTTCCTTTAAAAGCGCCCGCCGTTTCTCGATCCAGCTCGACCCTGAAATAAAACGCGAATGTATCTGGGTGGGTGATGTCTGCCGCCCAAGCAGTTGTCTGATTGATCGCATCGGGCCGGTTGTCAAAGTACGTTCAGGGCGGAAATGGGAGGTCTACGACACCCGGCTAAACACCTATGAGAGCATTCTGAGCGAGATCAGTGATCCTGTGGCTGTGCCTGAAGTCCATGCCGTCCGGCAGGCCATCAGGCAGTGGCGCTTTTACGATCAGTTCCGCACCGATCAACACTCCAGCATCCGGACCCCGCAAATCGGGACCCGTACCCCGGTGCTGGACCACAATGGCCATAACCTGGTTGCAGCCCTGCGTACCATTCACGAAATCGGCGACCGGGAGGGCCTGCACAGTGCTATTGAAGATGCCTTTCCCGGAGCGAGGCTCGGGTTCAGCACAGACGCAGGCAACCGTTTCGTCCTGGAATTTGAGCAGGCCGGCCTGCTCCGCCCCCTGAATCAGGCCGAGCTTTCTGATGGCACCCTTCGCTACCTGCTGTTGGTTGCCGCGCTGCTCACACCCCGCCCACCATCACTACTGGTGCTGAACGAACCCGAAACAAGCCTGCATCCCGACTTGCTTCCGGCCCTCGGCCGACTGATCATTCGCGCCTCGCGGGAAACCCAGGTGTGGGTTGTTTCCCATGCCCCTCGACTGGTAGCCGCTCTGGAAGCAGACGACGATTGCCATTCCATCGCACTGAACAAAGAGCTGGGTGAAACCCGCATTCTTGGCCAGGGGCTTCTGGACGCGCCCCCCTGGAACTGGATGGATTGACTATTCAGCAGTCACCAGGCTCCGGACATCACGTCCTGCAGGTTACACATCAATTCCTCCAGCGGTGATATCCACAACGCGCCCTCTACGCCCGGAAACACACAAGCGTCTCAGCAGTTACCCTTTTTCGCCTGGCCTGGTGGGCAGAAATGGCCGCGAGACTTCCGGTAATACCCGCGATCATCGTCATACCGGCGGCGATCATAATCATAATCGCGATCGTGGTCCCGTTGGTCCCGGGTGGTCACGGCCGTTCCCGCTGCCGCACCGACAGCCCCGCCAAGAATCGCTCCGTCTCTGCCACCCACCTCGTTGCCGATGGCGGCCCCCAGTGCGCCGCCAATACCTCCACCCAGCGCGGCGTCGGCGGTATCACCCGCAACGGCACCCAACGAGGTGGCACTCAGAGACAGAAAAACGAGCAGTGACTTCATATTCATGATGTAAATCCCATGGTTCAGGTGGTCTGACTTGTCCTGTATCGCCGGTGGGAGAGCCTGTTCTCAGCGCCCCACCAGGCACCTGTCAGTTTTGAACCATTCGAGAATAACAGAATCACACGAGACACCACCTCTTACATTTTATTTATACTTCAACAGGTTACGAAGCCTTAACAACTGGCTTCCGGGTTCGGATGTAGGGTCAACCGCTAGACTGGGCAGACCGGAGGCGGCATTCTATTGTGCTCCGGCACCCAAAGACGCCCGGACCAACCACAACAGAGTGAAGAACTCACTCAACCCTCTGAACCGAATCAATGGAGCCTCGTAAGACCCATGAAAATTGCCGTATTTTGTGGTTCAAGCATCGGTGAAAACCCGGAATTCGCCCAGGCAACCCGTGCTCTGGGGCACTACCTGGCAACGAACGGAGTGGATCTGGTGTACGGCGGTGGCAACGTCGGCCTGATGGGCGTGGTCGCAGACGCCTTTCTGGAAAAGGGCGCTCAAGTGTACGGCGTGATTCCCGAGTACCTGAAAGATCGGGAGCTGGCCCATCAGGGCCTCACCGAGCTGAAAATTGTTGCTGATATGCACGAACGAAAAGCCGCCATGGCCCGAATGACCGATGCCTTTGTGGCCCTGCCCGGCGGCGTCGGCACCCTGGAAGAAATCTTCGAAGCCTGGACCTGGGCTCAACTCGGCTATCACGCAAAACCCTGCGCCTTTTACAACGTCAATGGTTTCTACGATAAATTGTTCGAGATGATCTCGAACATGACCGATTCCGGCTTCCTGAAACCGCACCATGCCGAGATGATTATCCACACGGATAACGAAGCGCAACTGCTCTCGGCCATCCAGTCCTACCAAGCGCCCAAACTGAAGTGGAGCTGAACCGGCGGGCCGAACCAAACCCCGGAAGACCGGTACGACCGTCGGCCTGATTCCTGACCCGCTTTATCACGAACTTTACTCACAAAACCTGTGGATAACTGTGTTGGAAACCTCGGATTAAGCGCCCGGAAGCCCCGCAGCAAAAGGGCTCGGGAAAATTGATGCTAAAACGGGCAATCTCGTTACCATCCACCTGCCATAGCGTTCTCCGATCATCAATTCAATTGATTCAGCCTAGGACACAAGAGGGTAAGCCGCCCTCACCTGCCCCATCGCAATCCTGGCATCTTCCGGTTTCAAACCCTGCTTTCGCAACTGCGGCATCACCATCGCGCCCACAGCCTTACACCGAGATTGATCAATGCCGTACTTTTGGAACACATCGGCAATGGCCTGCGGTTGGGCATCCGGATTGGTTTTTAGCAACTTGCCAATGTCGATGGCACAGGCCTGCTCTTCAGGGGCGGTGTTCTGTTTACTACGCCAGATCAGGACAGCCACGATGGCAGCGAAAACACCGATGATCAGAAACTTCATACTACGACACCTTTGTCCCGGTTTTTCCTAGCGAATACCCTGCGATTGCAGCCACTGACTGATCTGGGCCTGATTCATGGCGCCACTCTGGCGCGCCATCTCCCGGCCGTTCTGGAACAGAATCAGGGTCGGTATGCTGCGAATCGCAAACTGACCGGCCGGCCCGGGGGCTTGTTCCGTATTCAGCTTCGCAAAGCGCACTTTCCCGCGCCAGGCCTTCGCGGCCTGCTCGAACTGGGGCGCCATCATTTTGCACGGGCCACACCAGCTGGCCCAGAAGTCCACCAGCACGGGCAGATCGCTGCGCCCGGTATGGGTAGCAAAGTTCTGCTCCGTTAGCTCCAGAACCTGATCCGGCCAAAGCGGTTGTTTGCAGGCGCCACAATTGCCGCCGGAGGACAACTTGTCGGCCGGTGCGCGATTCACTTTGTGGCAATGGGGACATACCAGGTGTCTAACGTCAGTCATGATGAACAGGCCTCTGATTGGCTGATGGTAGAAATAATCAGGGCAGGAGAAGAGAAATCAAGCGGCACGAAAAATCGCATCTCACGAACACGCATTAACCGCTTTCCGCTACTATCAAAGTAAGTCGGTGTCAGAGGCTCAAGCGCCATGGGACTGTCGATAAAACAGTCGGAATTTACAGCCCCGGCGCCAGGCGGTCTCAATGTGTTTCGGTTTTCCGAAGTTTTTTTATGGGAATGCGCCCCAACCTATTAGGTTGCAACTCAAATAAACCATCAGAGGGAATCTTGATGACACAGATTATCGAACAGTTTCTCGAAGTTTCGAGCACTTATCTGCTATCACCCTGCGACAGTGACTGCTGCCACAAATCCGCTGCCTGATCTGGTTGCCCCTGAAACCACAGGGTAATGCCAGGCAACGGCCAGAGTGCTGCCCCCCTCGCTTAAAAAAGCTTACCCCCTTGTGTAACGAGTGGGTTCTCCGTAAAAAGGCATAGGAATCACAGCGGCCAATCCTCAAGCAAGGCCATCATCCATCCCAGGAGTGTTAACCGTGATTGTTCGCGAGCGCCCCGGCCCACTCCGGCTGTTACTGGCCTGGAAAGGGTCTGTTGTCCCCCACATTCTGCCGCACATTCTGCTTACGGGAATGTTTGCAGCCGCCGTTACCTGGGTTTCGCGCCACCACTACCTCGACGGCATGGTCGACTACACACTTCTGCCGTTCACGATCATGGGCATCGCCCTGTCCATCTTTTTAAGCGTGCGCAACACCGCCACCTACGACCGCTGGTGGGAATCCAGAAAACACTGGGGGCATATGGTGTACGAATTTCGCAGCCTGGCGCGGACTGGCACCATTTACCTGAGCCCGGAGCGACGCCGGGAGCTTCTGACCCGATGCCTCGCTCACGCTCACCTGCTGCGCGGCCAGTTGCGTGGAGAAGATGTACGGTCTGATCTGCCCGGGTCACTGGCACCCGAACTCATTGACCAGGCCCTGAGCACCCGCAACCCCGCCGCCTTTATGCTGCACCGGGCCGGAGACGTACTCGCCGAAGCCCACAAGGCGGGCGATCTGGATTCTGTAGCAACCGCAGCCGTAGACCAGCACCTTCATGGCCTCGCGGGCATTCAGGCGGCCTCGGAACGCATTGCCCTCACCCCGTTGCCCTTTGCCTACACCCTGCTGGCTCACCGCACCGCGTATGTGTTCTGCTACCTGCTCCCGTTCGGGCTGGTAGGCGTCGCAGGCTGGTTTACGCCGGTGTTCACCGCCATCGTGGCCTACACGTTTTTCGGGCTGGATCGCCTGTCTGAACAGCTTGAGTTTCCCTTTGGCCGACACACCAACGACCTGCCGCTGGATGCCATCTGCCGCATTCATGAAATCAGTGTTGCCGAAGTCCTGGGCGACCCGGCACCCGAACCGCTGCAGCCGGTCAAATACCAGTTGCAGTAAGGGCCCGGCGGTTACAACGGCATGCGCCCGGTTCTCTCCAGCCGTTCGCTCACCCATTTGTGATACAGCTTTGCCAGCGCTGGCCGAATTACCGGCAAGCCAATCAGCCAGGCAAGCGGTTTCAGCAGCCAGACCCGCGACATCAACAGAATATAGGCATCCAGTTCCCGGTGGATGTTGCCCTGGCCATCTTCCACATGGAGCTCCTGAAGCGCGGCTTTCGGGTCTATACCACGTTCCTCCAACTCCTCATCACGGCCTGTGATATCCACCCACTCCACCGATTCGCCGGTCCTGCCCGCGAGTCGTTCATAAAGCCTGCGATCCTTGACACAGCTTGGGCAGGCGCCATCGTAGAACACACGAAGCTGATCGCTTGGTGCCGTCATCGCTATCCCCTCCTGTTTGCATCGCATTCATCTGACTGCGTATTCCAGACCAAGGT
>NZ_DFLY01000032.1:0-104849 GCF_002375525.1 Marinobacter sp. UBA3607
TGGATTCCGTGGCCAAAAAGTCTTTTTCTACAAGAGGCGATACCATGAGTTTTCCTCCACAGATCAAGGTTCCAGCCACCTACATGCGTGGCGGTACCAGTAAAGGCGCGTTTTTCCGGCTACAAGACCTGCCGGAAGCGTGCCAGGTGCCCGGCGAAGCCCGCGACAAGCTGCTGCTTCGGGTGATCGGCAGTCCCGATCCCTACGAAAAGCAGATCGACGGCCTGGGTAACGCCACCTCCAGTACCAGTAAAACGGTGATTCTGGCCGCACCGACGCAGCCGGACCACGATGTGGACTACCTGTTCGGTCAGGTGGCGATCGACAAGCCGTTTGTGGACTGGAGCGGTAACTGCGGCAACCTGACCGCAGCCGTCGGTGCCTTTGCTATCAACGGTGGCTTTGTCTCTAAAGACCGCATCCCGGAAAACGGCACCTGCGTGGTCCGGATCTGGCAGGCCAACATCAAGAAAACCATCGTGGCCCATGTACCCATCACCAATGGTGAAGTGCAGGAAACCGGTGATTTCGAACTGGATGGCGTGACCTTCCCGGCCGCGGAAGTGAAGATCGAATTCATGGATCCGGCCGATGGTGAAGGTTCCATGTTCCCCACCGGCAACCTGGTGGATGACCTGGACGTGCCGGGTATCGGAACCCTGAAAGCGACCATGATCAACGCCGGAATACCGACCATCTTCCTGAATGCGGAAGACATCGGTTATAAAGGCACGGAGCTGCAGAACGACATCAACAGCGACCCGAAAGCGCTGGCCATGTTCGAGACCATCCGTGCCCATGGCGCAGTGAAAATGGGCTTGATCAAGGATGTTGCCGAGGCGGCTAACCGTCAACACACTCCGAAGGTGGCGTTTGTGGCCAGGCCGGCGGATTACGTGTCGTCCAGCGGCAAGCCGATCAATGCGGCGGATATCGACGTGCTGGTCCGCGCCTTGTCTATGGGCAAGCTGCACCACGCCATGATGGGCACCGCAGCCGTCGCTATTGCAACGGCTTCCGCGATTCCCGGAACACTGGTGAACCTGGCGGCCGGCGGCGGTGACCGTACCGAAGTGACGTTCGGCCACCCGTCCGGAACTCTGGGCGTGGGTGCTGAAGCGAAAGAAGTGAACGGCGAATGGACTGCCACCAAGGCCATCATGAGCCGCAGTGCGCGGGTTATCATGGAAGGTTGGGTGAGGGTGCCCGGCGATACCTTCTGAGCAACGCAGTACCGCCCCGGAGCCCCGGGGCGGTACTGGATTTGCCTACACCGAACGTGTCAGGCGGCCTGGCGGAACTTCCTTCTCAGGCCGAGGCCCGCGAGGCCCAGACCCAGCAAAGCCAGAGTGCCGGGTTCCGGGACGTCCGCAACGTCGGAGGTGAACACGCCCCTGAGGGTTGCCACGTTGGTTGCGTCTTCCACGGTCCAGAACTCCTCTGCCAATCCTCCATTGTAGAAGAAGCCAAGGATGTCTATGAAGTAGTCGACTCCTCCGATCGAAATGCTGTCGGAGGCTCCCACATTCAGGCTAAAGGTGACCTGGTCTGCACAGCCGTTGACATTCACGCCAACGCCATTTGGCCCACCGTCTGCACAAGGGTTCGCCCCGTTCGGTGTTTCATCATGCAGAAAATCGAAGTAAGAGGTTATCGAATACGGGTTGCTGTCTATCTCCAAGTCCGTCACCACCTTAAGTGTTGCTGAAAGCAGCGATGCGGAATTTGCAGAAATCGGGTTGTTGAAATGGGTAAACGTACCCAGGTCAAAAGCCACCTCCTCAGCAATGCCCAAGACAGGGGGAGGGGTGACAGAGTCAAAGCGATAACCGCTTGGACCACTAGAACCTGACCCCCAACGAATTTCTTCACCCGATCCAACGATATTAATAGGAGGTGACCCTGGGTTGGTTGCTGTCCAGGTGCCGAGCACGTTGTTGATGTCAATCGTAGCTGCTGATGCGGCCCCTGTTGTTAATGCTGCGGCAGCCATGCCTGCCATCAGAATTTTCCTGTTCATAATGTTCCCTCACTGGCAAAAGCCTTGTTTCTACTCCTTGGTCCACGAATAACTGGACGCCCACACATTTCCAGCATCGCCCGTACCAAGGGGAAATTTTCCGAATTTAATCAGGCTCCTGAGGCAGCGATAGCCTCGTATACCCGCGAATACTGCTTGTAAGTTGTAAAGAAAGCGGACAGTTGCGGGCGGGACTGGCAAGGGAGCGAGCGCCTCAGGGGGTGGCTATTTCTTTCGGATTAGGCTGGTCAGGTTGTCCAGGGATTTTTTGAAGCTGTCATCTGTGTGCCCGTCAGGGAATAACCTGGTTAATTGGGCCTCGATTTTTTCCAGCGCGTTGGCGATGCGGTCCAGACTACGCTCAGAGTTTGATGGTGCAACCTCCGGGCCGGTGGTCGCAGGTGGCGGGGTGGGGTAGGCGGGGGTTGTTTGTGGGCGGTACCCGGAGCGGGGTTTCTTGCGCACCGGCTCTTCGCCCAGTATCTCGGTACGAATAGAGTTCAGGTCGTGCGGGTCAATAAACGGCCGGTCTTCGGAGTAGGCGCACATCAGCATGCCGTCGCACAGTTTGTTGATCAGCCTGGGAATGCCGCCGCTGATCTTGTGAATCTCCCGCACGGTTTCTTCATCGAACAGTTTGTTGCCGCCATGGCCGGAAACCAGTAGCCGGTAATCAATATACTCGGCGGTTTCTGCCGGAGTGAGTCCCTCGAGGTGGAAAAACAGTTTTACCCGCTGGGCCAATTGCGGAATCGATGTTATGGCCTGTCTCAGTTCCGGCTGGCCGAGCAGGATGACCCGCATGGACGGCCCGCCCATGCTCTCCATGCCGGTGAGCATGCGGATATCTTCCAGGTTCTCCCGGGTCAGGTTCTGGGCTTCGTCGATGGTCAGCACCACCGGAGTGCCTTCCCGCGCCATGGTTTCCAGGTATTCGGTAATCTGGAACAGCATGGCCACCTTGGTGTCGTCTTTCACTTCCAGCCCGGCCTTGCGCAGGATCAGCGCAAACAGGTCCCTGGATTCCAGGTTGGTGTAGGAAATGTTCAGCAGCTTGAGGTTGCCTTCCAGGTTCCGGATGGTTTTCTTCAGCAGAGTGGTCTTGCCCGAGCCAATCTCTCCACTGATCACCACAAAACCTTCCGAACTCCAGATGGCAGAAGACATGTACACGTAGGCCCGCGAATGCTGCTGGCTCATGTAGATAAAATCGTCTTCCGGGGTGATGCGGAAGGGGTGTCGATGTAGTCCGAAGAAGTCCAGGTACATAGTCAATTCCTGTGGAATACTCAGGCTATGCCGAGAATCTGCCGGGTGCTGAGGGTTTGCCGCTCCGGGCTGTAGGCGCGGAAGCTCTCGCTGACGGTGCTGAAGCGGAAATCCTGCAGCAGTTGCTCCAGCCGCTGCTCGCACTTGTCCAGATTGGTGTAGTGGCGGAACCGGGAGAACCAGCTGGCGTTATTAAACCTGGGTTGCTCCGGGTCGACCTCCCAGGGGTGGAGATAGAACATCTGGGGGCGATGGCCGTTGCCGGAGGCGTTGTTGAACAGATAGCGGAACAGCGGGTATGGGAACTGGCGGAAATAGCCGCCACCCGCTGCCGGAACCGGTAAGCCGAGTACCCGAGCTGTGGTTAGAGGAAATTCCTGTAACAAGGCCCCGTTTTCCGTACGGATGGTGTAAGGCGCCCGGGGTGAGCCGGGGATACCGTAGTTGTCGTGCCTGACCGGAAAGATGCTGGAGTCCCAGCGAAAACCGTATTCAGCAAGGATGTCGAGGGCCCACAGCGAATCCTTGGTGATGGAATAGCTGGCGGCCCGGTAGCCGTGCACCGCTTTGCCGGTAAGGTCTTCAAGAAGGGCTTTGGAACGCCGGGTTTCCTGCCGGAAGGTTTCCGGAGATTGCCGGTAAATCAGCTGGTGACTATAGCCGTGGGAGGCAATCTCATGGCCTGCGCGATCAATCTCCCGAACCAGTTCCGGGTAGTGTTCCGCCACCCAGCCCAGCACAAAGAAAGTTGCCTTGACCTGGTGCCGTTCAAACAGATCAAGAAGCTTGCGGGTGTTCTGTTCCACACGTGAAGGCAAGGTTGGCCACTGTTCCGGTTTTATTACACCGGATAGCGCTGCGACGTGGAAATAATCTTCCACATCTATGCTCATGGCGTGTAGCGGCTGGTCAGACGGCATCCGGTCTGGCATAGGAGTTCCTTCCCTGTATGGCTTGCACCGATTTTCACCTACAGCTGGCTTGAAAACAATCAATCCCTGATAAATATTAAAGACAAAAGTTAAAACAATGTAAAAAGATGTTACAAAAAGATACAATCGGCTTGAGCTTGGCAGGAGCCAGGCGCAGAATGAAAATTGTACAAAAAGGGAACAGTTTCGCGATGGCGATGCTGTAAACAGGTTGCGTTGTCGTTGGCAGTTTCCGGCAGCCGACAAGGAAGTTTAACGTGTCCTATATACGTTTCCGAAAACATTACCTCCACATACCGTACCTGGTATTGGCGGTGCTTGAATTTGCAGTTCTGCTTGGCATATTCGTGGTGCTGGCGGTAGCCTACCCGTTCGCGGGAGGTCAGGCTGCGCCTGAGGATGTGTACTCGTCAGTACTGTTTGCCGGCATTCTGAGCCTGGGCACCCTGGCCATGGGTGGCTACACCGGTATTGTCCAGGAAACCGTCGCCCAGCTGTATTTCCGCACCCTCGTTGCCTACTGCTTCCTTGGCGGCATCGGCCTGATGCTTGTCTATGCCTTCCTTCCGGACCTCGACCCGGGCAGCACCAATCTGTTCTGGGCCATCCTCTTGTGTTCCTTTGCCGTGATCATGCTTCGCCGCAGCTTCTCGGCGCTGGTGGATTCTGAAAAGCTGGTGCGCCGTGTTGTTATCTTTGGTTCCGGAGGCTACGCAGCCCGGATGCTGGCGGAATACGACCGCAACATGCGGGCGCTGGGCGTTCGTATCCTTGGGTGCGTCTCGGATTCCGACTCGCCCGTGGTTTCGGCTGACCGCTTGATTACCGCGCCCGCAGATATCTACCAGTATTGCCGGCAAAACCGTATCTCGGAGATTGTCGTGCTGCAGCAAGAACGTCGGAAAGCTGAAGGCGGCTGGTTACCGGTTCCGGAGCTGATGGAATGCAAGTTGCGGGGTATTGCGGTCACCAACGGGATCGATTTTTACGAGCGGGAGCTGAAAAAGGTCAAGCTGGACCTGGTGCACCCGTCCTGGATTGTTTTCTCCGAGGGTTTTCAGGCGTCACGGCGCCAGCAATGGACCAAGCGGATTGTGGATCTCACCCTTGGTTTATTCCTGCTGATTATCACCCTGCCGTTCATGGTATTTACCGCCATCGCGATCCTGCTGGAAACCGGTCGCCCCGTTATCTACAGCCAGACCCGGGTCGGCCTGCTGGGCCGGGAGTTCCGCATTTTCAAGTTCCGCAGTATGCGCCAGGACGCCGAAAAAGATGGTAAGGCCCAGTGGGCTTCCGCCAACGACAGCCGGGTTACCCGGGTTGGCGCATTCATCCGCAACACCCGGCTTGATGAACTGCCACAGATTTACAACGTGATTCGCGGCGATATGAGCATTGTCGGCCCGCGGCCCGAGCGCCCCGAGTTTGTCTCGGAGTTGCGGGAAAAGATCCCGTATTACGACACCCGTCACTATGTTCGGCCTGGCCTGATGGGGTGGGCTCAACTTAAATATCCTTATGGGGCCTCGGTAGAGGATGCCAGGGGGAAGCTGGAATACGACCTGTATTACTCGAAAAACCGCAGCCTGCTGATGGATTTCCTGATTATGATCCAGACGGCAGAAGTAGTACTGCTTGGAAAAGGTGTGCGCTGACACAGCCGCAATAAAAAAAGGAACGGGAGGTTCTACATGAATGCCTTGGTTGTAATCAGAAACGGAGTGCTGGCCCTGTTTGCGGTGATGCTGGCCGCCTGCTCGGCTTTGCCACCCTCGGAAACCATGCCACCAGCTTCGGAGCTGGAGCCGGAAGCATACGAAATCGGCGTTGGCGATACCGTAACCGTGCATGTGTGGCGTAACCCTGAGCTCGGGCAGTCCATTACGGTGCGCCCCGATGGCTATATCTCGTTGCCTCTCATGGGAGACGTAAAGGCCGAGGGCAAGCGGCCGGAAGAGCTGGCCTCAGAAATTACCCTGGGCCTGGCAGACTACATCCGTACACCGGAAGTGACCGTGATGGTGACCAATCCGGTGAGCAAGGAATTCCGCAACCGCATTCGTATTACCGGGCAAGTGATGTCGCCCCAGTCGGTGGCGTTCCAGCCGGGCATGACCGTGCTTGACCTGGTTCTGCTGGCGGGTGGGCTGACAGACTTCGCCGCCGATGGCCGGGCAACGCTGACCCGCATGATTGACGGCCAGTACCAGAGCTACAGCCTGGACCTGGGCGCCATGCTGAAAGATGGCGATATGAGTGCCAATCACGCCCTGCAGCCAGGGGATGTGATCAGCGTTCCCAGAAAGCAGCTGTTCCGCGGTGAACTCTGATGGATCTCCAGCTCCTTCTTGATACGCTGCGTGCGGTAAAGCTGGAGCTGTACCGCAAGCGGGTTATGGCGGCGGTGATCTTTATGCTGGTGACGGCCGGCGTGTTGGCCGTGGCCTTTGTGACACCTAAAACCTATACCTCCCATGCCGTGCTCTATGCCGACCAGAGCAGCGTGCTGCAGCCGCTTTTGCGGGGCCAGGCGGAAGTATCGCAACTGGACCGTATCAACGAGGCCCGGGAGCTGATCCAGAGCCGGACTTTCCTGGAACAGGTGGCGGCAGACACCGGCCTGATCACCGGCATGGAGCCGGACCAGCAGCGCAATGCCGCGATTGCAACGTTGCGCAAGCAGGTGAATCTCAGGGTAACCAACCGGAGTTTTCTGGAGCTGACCTACAGCAGCGGGGAGCCGGACCAGTCGTTCCAGGTGCTGAGTGCAGTACTGAACCGTTTCCTTGAACGCACGGCGCGCAAGAAGCGTTCAGAAAGCCAGGGCGCGTTCGAGTTTATTGATTCACAGGTGAAGGCCTACCAGCGCCAGCTCGAAGAAGCCGAGCAGCGGCTGAAGGAGTTCCGGGTTCGTAACCAGGATGGAACCGAGGGCAATGTCACGGCTCGGATCGAGCGCCTGCGCGGTGATATCGAAACCCTGAAACTGGAGATTGAACAGACCGAATCCCAGGTGGAACTGACTCGTGCCCAGCTGGCCGAAGAGCAGCCGGTACGACGCATTACGCTCAATGCCGGTCAATCCTCAGCCGAGCGCCGGCTGGCAGCGTTGCGGCAGGAGCGGGACAGCCTGTTGCTGCAATATCACGAGAAGCACCCGGATGTAGTCTCGGTCCTTGGCCAGATTGAAGACCTTCAGCGCCAGATAGCCACCCAGCCCGCCCAGGAACGGGAGGGTGCCCTGACCGAAGTAATGGAAAACCCGGTTTACGAAAGCCTGAAGTTGCAGCTGGCTGAAAGCACTACACGGCTGGCGGGGCAGAAAAACCGGCTGACATCTTTGCAGGCCCTGCTGGATGAAGCCTTCCAGCGTGGTGAAAGGGTTGCGGCGAACCAGGCCGAACTGAGTGAACTGACCCGGGATTACGACGTTACCCGGGAAGTCTATGAAGATATGTTGCAGCGCCGTGAGAAGGCAAGGTTGACCATGACCCTGGACGTACAGGGAGAGGGGGTCAGCTACAAGATCCAGGAGCCCGCATCCTATCCGGTGTCCTGGGATGGCCTGCAACTCTACCAGGTTGGGATCGCCGGGCCATTCCTGGGCAGTGCAACGGTACTTGGCTTGCTGGTGATGCTGGTGATGTTCGATCAGCGGGTACGCTCGCCCCGGACACTCCAGTTGGCGCTGCCGCCTGCGATACCGGTGCTGGCTACCATTCCACACTACAGCAGTTCATGGAAAGACCGTTTGCTTCGCAAAGACGTGATTGGTCTGCTGTTTATTCTGGGGATCTTTATGGCCGGCTACCTTGCGTTTCTTCTGTTCAGTGTAATGGGCGTAACGCCGGAACAGCTGGTGCGTAAAGTCAGCGAGTTGCTTGGCAGTGGGGGCGCTTGATGGACGACAACAAACTCTACAAAGCGCTGTTGAAAAGCCAGGAAGAGCGGCGCCAGCACAAGGCTCAACCCGGGGAGGCCCGTTCCGAAGAGCAATTCCGGAAGGAGAGGCCGTTTGCCGGTACCCAGCGCCGGATTCCGGACCTGGGCCCCATTGTTACCGACGCAGCAGACCACCGCCCAACGGTTTACGACCCTGCCTTGTCGCTGGGGATGATTGCCAATCCCAAACCCTGGACCCAGCAGCAGCTCCGGGAAAAGAAAATCATCTATCCGGGTATGCCCGACAAGCGGGTGATGGATGCTTACCGGGAGCTGCGTATCCAGCTCAGAAACCGGGCTGGCGACAAGGGCTTTACTGTGATGTACAGCAGCCTTGGCAATGATTCCGGCTCGGTGCTGACCGCCTACAACCTGGCGGCAGCGTTTGCCATGGACGCCCACACCTCGGCTCTGTTGGTAGACTGCGATCCTCACGACAATGCGCTGCCGGCGTTGGTCTCATCGAAAATGGGCAGTGGTGTGACGGATTATGTCGCGGATGCAAAGGTGGATATCAAGTCCATTCTGTACCCCAGCGGTGTAGACCGGTTAACCGTAGTACCGGCCGGTACACGGGTGTCCCATGCGGTGGAGCTGTTCGCAGCGGCGCGTATGCGTGACCTGATGCAAGAGCTCAAATACCGTTACCCGGACCGCTGCATTATCCTTAACACGCCGCCTATCCGGCGCAGTACCGAGGCCCGCATTCTGGAGCGGTTTGCCGACCAAATCGTGTTTGGCGTGCCTTTTGGCGATGTGACAGCTGAAACAGCAGCGGAATGCGTGGATGCGGTTGATCCGCAGAAATTCGCCGGTCTGGTTTTCCAGGAGTGAAGCCATGAAGTTCAGGGAAGAAAGGTTCAGATGGTTAGTTGCCCCGCTTTCATGCGCAGCGGTGGTTCTCAGTGCCCCGGTTGTGGCCCAGTCATTGTCGGACACGGTAGAGAGTGTGTCCGGTTCGGCCTCGGCCTTTGGCGAAGCCGTGCATACCCGAATGGATACCGCCGATGGCCGACGCAACAACACCAAGCCCGGGGCAGGTGTGTCCGGCCAGGTGGGGGGCGCTCTCAGAAGTGGCGCCAATCATTTATCGTTGAATTACGGTGGCAGCCTGTCTACCAGCAGAGATCTGCCGTCCGGAGACCAGACCGATTCCAGCTCGGTAAACGGTGCGGCCCGCTACGACTACGCAACGACTGCGAACCCCCTGGATTTCAATCTTGGCCACAGCATCCAGTCTGTTCGTAACAACACCGGTTTCCTGCTGAACGCCGGCGACTACGATACCCGTAATACCCTGACCAGTGGTGCCGGGCTTACTTTCCAGCCCGGCGAAGTGTCTTCCCTGAGACTGGCTGGCCAAGCGGGAAAAAGCTACGGCAGTGGCGACCTCAATGATTCCGAGTCCCAGACGGTCAGCGCCGATTTCTCGCGCCGGTTGACCGAGCGATCTACGGCGGGCCTGAGTGCCCGTCGTAGTTGGGCTGATGATGCGGGTGTTGATACCACCATCGACAACGCAGAGCTGAATTACAGCCTGTACCTTGAGAACGGTTTTTTCAGCTTCGGCGCGGGTAAGAGCTGGTCTGAAGCCGACTACCCGGGGCAGTCTACCCAGGAAAGTGACGCCATGACTGGTTTCCTGACCCGAACCTGGGCAGGCCCGGAAACCAGCACCTCTGTGGAGTACAACCGGCGGTTATCAGACAGTACAACGGATCTGTCCTTGAACCTTCCGCCTCAGTTTGCCTTTCTGCCAGACACCATAGAGCTCCGGGAACTGGTGGTGAGTGATGCGGTTTTGGTTTCCCATAACACCAGCAAGCTGTGTGATGTGTGCAGCTTGGGGGCCACCGCCCAGGTCGAGCAGCTGGAATCCGAGCTTTCGGGCGCAACCACCTACAACTACGGCGCGGCCCTGAATCTGGGCGTGGATATTACAAACCTGCACCAGCTGACGGCCTCCTACAGCTGGCAGGCGGATTCCGGAATTGAAACCGGGCGTATTGACGAGCAGAGGCATCAGTTGATTCTTGGCGTTAGCCGCCGGCTGGCGGAAGACGTGCGCATGGGGTTGCAGCTGCGACAAAGCTGGGTCCGGCGCAAAGCGGAAAATGCTGACCAGGAACAGTATGCCGTCCGACTGTTTATCGCCAAAGATTTCAGCCTGACGTCAACACGTTGAACCACCACGGACAGAAGGGAATCATGTTCGACAACAAACGCTACATCGAACTTGCAAAGGAAACGCCGCCGCAATTGCTGGTGGTGATCGATACCGAGGAAGAGTTCGACTGGAAGGCCGAGCCGGATGCATTCGAAGACCGGGTCACTGCCATGGACTGTATCGACCGGGTGCAGGATATTTTCAACGACTACGGCATTCAGCCCTGCTACGTGATCGATTATCCCATCGCCAGCAAGGTTCAGGGTTATCGGAAACTGCGGGACTATGCGGAGCAGGGCCTGTGTGAGATTGGCGCCCATCTGCACCCCTGGGTGAACCCGCCCCAGACAGAGGAACTTACGCGCCCGAATACCTACCCGGGTAACCTGCCGGAACCCCTGGAACGGGAAAAGCTGACGGTTCTGAAGGAAACCATTCGCCAGAACCTGGGCGTAGCGCCCGTAGCCTACAAGGCGGGGCGATACGGTTTCGGCCCCAACACCGGGCAGATTCTTCGGGATCTGGGATTCAGTATCGATCTTTCCGTATGCCCGCCGCTGGATTCCCGGGCAGATGGCGGCCCGGACTATCGCCGCTTTGATGCGCGGCCTTTCTGGTTCGGGCCGGCAGGACAACCGCTGCTGGAAATTCCCTGTACCGGTGGTTTTATCGGCTGGGCCAGACCCGCCGCCGTGCCGCTGTATGAGCTGGCAACCCGAATGATCCGCTTCAAGGCGCCGGGCATTCTTTCTCGGGCCGGTGCGGTCGACCGCCTGATGCTGTCACCTGAAGGCTTTACGCCGGACGAGCACGTGAAACTGACGAAAGCCCTCTACCGGCAAGGGGTGCGAACCTTCACCTGGAGTTTTCACAGCCCGAGTGTCGTGCCCGGCAACACCACCTACGTTCAGGATGAACAGCAGCTGGAGCAGTTCCTGGCGAGCTTCCGGCAGTATTTCGATTTTTTCTTTAATGATCTGGGCGGCAAGGCGACCACGCCAACTCGTCTGCGTACCCTTATGGAGAGCATGGTATGAAAGTTCTCGGGATTTCCCCCCTGGACAAGGATTCAACCGTTGCCATTGTTGAAGATGGCGAAATTCTGTTCGCTGCAGGGGAAGAACGTTTTTCCCGCACCAAGCAGCAGGACGGCTTTCCCCAGCTGGCTCTGGAGGCGGCACTGGATTACACCGGCCTGCAAATGCAGGATTTTGACCTGGTGTGCTATCCATTTCTCACCTGGGAAAACGAACAGAAGCTCTTCCACAAGAACCTGGAAGACGAGAAAACCTTTATCAAAGGCTTTCAGCCCGGGGACCTGAGCAGGCAGGTGAAGGAAGCGCTGGAGAAGGTGCCGGATCGCAATCAGCCCATTCATGGCCTGGAACACCCCAATGCCATCATGGAAAAGAGCTTTTTACACAGCTCGTTTTACAGCATGGCGGGGGCCCAGAAACTGGCTTCCAACAACGCCGCGTTCAAGGCATCGCGCCAGTGGGGTGAGGCTGCAACCGAGAGCTTCAAACGCTGGGAGCAGGATCTTAATAATGGACTGGCCGAAAATGGCTGGACCAAACCAGTCAAACGCATGGATCACCACCTTTCCCATGCCGCCAACAGTTTTCTGTGCAGCGGGTTTGACCGTGCCCTGTGCGTGACCCTGGATGGCTACGGCTCAGGATTGGCCGGTTCCGTCAGCGAGGCCAGTAACGGCAAGATCAAACGCCTCCATGGCCTGCCGTTCCCGAATTCCCTCGGCACACTGTACGAGCATGTCACCTCAAGCCTCGGCTTCAAGCCGAGCCGCCATGAAGGCAAGATCGTGGGGCTGGCGTCATACGGTGATCCGTCCATTCTGGGGGACATCCTTCTGGGCCGGATTGAGCAAACGCCCGGGGACTTCCGCATCTACGAGGCCAATAACGTGTATTTCTCCCGTTATCTGGCGAGCCGGTTCCCGAAGATCGACGTGGCGGCGGCCTACCAGTATGTGCTTGAGCAAGTGGCCTGCAACTACGTTCGCCACTGGGTTCAGAAAACCGGTATCGACACGTTGGTGTTGTCTGGTGGTGTGACTGCAAACGTCAAGCTGAACCAGCGGTTGTTTGAGATTGAAGGGGTCAATCACATCTTCGTGTACCCGAATATGGGTGATGGCGGCTGCGGCACCGGTGCTGCGCTTTATCACAGCTGGCCTGGCGGTATTAAGCCTTCAATTTCCAGCGCCTATTTTGGCCCGGACTTCCCGGAGGCACAGCTTGAAAAGGCATTGCAGGCCGAGGGCCTGAGCTTCTCCCGGCCAGAACACCTGGCGGCAGAAGTGGCTGCGCTGATCCACAGCGGACAGGTGGTGGCCCGCTTTGATGGCCGCATGGAATACGGCCCGAGGGCGCTGGGCAACCGCTCCATCATGTATCACGCCCGGGAGCCGGAAGTGAACCAGTGGCTGAACAAACGCCTGGGCCGCACCGAGTTTATGCCCTTTGCGCCGGTGACCTTGTACGAGGCCAGGGAGCGCTGTTATCACAACATCAAAGGTGCAGAACACGCGGCTGAATTCATGACCATCACTTTCGACTGCACCGAGTTTATGCGGGAAAACTGTCCGGCAGCAGTGCATGTAGACGGCACGGCCAGGCCGCAACTGATCCGTCGTGAAGTTAACCCGGGTTACTACGACATCCTGAAAGAGTACGAAAAGCTCAGTGGCATTCCGAGCCTGATTAATACCAGCTTTAACATGCACGAAGAGCCGATTGTCAGTAGCCCGGAAGATGCCGTCAGGGCCTTCTTGCAGGGGGCGCTGGATTATCTGGTGATGGGGCCGTACCTGGTGAAACATCCGAGCCCGAAGCACTGAACGCGCCATGGAGCAGGATGCGTTGTATGAACTCTGAACGGTTGCAGGTTGTTCGCTACCCGGTTGCTGACCTTGAGCGGCTGGAAGCGCTTTGGCGCGACCTGGAAGGCCGGGCTTCGCCAACCGTGTTTTTGTCCTGGCAATGGCTGGGGCATTGGCTGGCGGTTTATGAACCTCAGGCGCAGGTTCTCGAAGTAACCCAAGGCGATCGGGTAGTGGGCCTTGGCATTGTGGTGCAGACGGAAGAGCGGCGCCATGGTGTGCTCCGTTCCAACTGCCTGCGACTGCACCAGACCGGGCACCGGCAACAAGACCAGATCTGGATTGAGTATAACGGGTTCCTGGCGGAGCAGGGCATGGAAGCGTCAGTTGCGGCCGCGTGCCTGCAGCACCTCTGTAACGATATGCCCCAGTGGGATGAATTCATTGTAGGCGCTATAGATGCCGAAGAGGCCCGCCACTACGCAGAGCTTACCGGTCTGTTCGCCCATCTGCGATGGGAAGCCCCCTGTTACGGGGTAGACCTGGATGCCCTGCGCCGCAGTGGTCAGCATTACCTGGATACCCTGACGCGAAACACTCGTTACCAGATCAACCGATCTCACCGGCTTTATGAAGCGTGGGGCGCTGTGGAGCTGGTGCGGCCCGATTCCGCCGAAGAAGCCGTGGCTATCTTTGACAGCATCGGGCCGTTACACCTGAACCGCTGGGGTGCAGGCCCGGACCAGAGCGGCTACGCAAACCCGGATTTTGTTCGCTTCCACCGCAGCCTGATTCAGGATCAATGGGCCAGCGGCGGTGTCGATCTGGTTTCGGTTAAGGCTGGAGATGACATGATCGCCTCCTTCTACAACCTGCTCTACGACCAGAAGGTGTATTTCTATCTGGGCGGCATGAAGACCGAGCCCGACAACCGCTACAAGCCCGGTTTGTTGGGCCACAGCCTGTGCATTGAAGACTACCGCCACCACGGATTCCATTATTACGACTTTATGGGAGGCGACGAGCGCTATAAAACTCAGTTGGGATCGCTTCATAAGCAGCTGGTGCAGGTGTCGCTGCAGCGGGACCGCTTCAAGCTGAAGCTGGAAGATGTGATGCGCAAAGCCCGTAACCGGCTCCTTCCCGAGGCCGGAGGGAGGCTGAAATGACGGTGATGGCGATGGCTGATGTCACAGGGCATAAACAGACGCTACCCGCTGATGTGAAAGTGGAGCGTTGCGTGGATGTGGACCGAAGCGCCTACCAGAATTTTGTGGCTTCCCATCCACATGCGACGGCCTATCACAATATTGCCTGGCTGGACGCGGTGGAGCAGGCATACGGCCACCCATGCTGGGTAATCACCGCATGGCGCGGGCACCGTCTGGTTGCGGTATTACCGGTTTGCCAGTTACGCCGTATTGGCGGTGGCTCCCTGGTGTCTTTGCCGTTCAGTGATCTGGCCGGCCCGCTGTACGAGACCATTGAAGGCGAATCGGCCCTGAAAACCGGTGTCCGAACCCTGCTCTCCGAGTTGGGTGCAAGCACCCTGGAAGTCCGGCGTAGAGGGCCGGCACTCAGCGAAGAGGATATCGCCGAACTGGAGCAGCGGAAAAGCAATCGCAAAGTCAGCATGGTCGCTTCTTTGCCGGAGTCTTCCGAACGGCTGTTCGCCAGCTATAAACCGAAACTGCGTAGCCAGATTCGCAAAGCGGAAAAAAATGGCCTGACAGCCGAAGTGGTTACCGGTGCCTCCGGAATCGACGCCTTCTACTCGGTGTTCGCCGCCAACATGCGGCGCCTTGGCTCGCCGGTTCACAGCAGGGAGTGGTTTGATGCCCTGAAAACTTCCTACGACGACCGCCTGCTGGTGGGCATTGTTCGTCTTGAAAATGAGGTGGTGGGTGCCGGCATCGTGCTGGTGCAGGGCAAGGCAGCCTGCATCCCATGGGCCTCCACCCTGGCGGAATACAACCACCTGGCTCCGAACATGCTGTTGTACTGGACGCTGCTGAGTTACGTGACTGATTCCGGGTGCAGACAGTTCGATTTCGGCCGGTCCTCTTTCGGCGAAGGCACCTATCGCTTCAAAAAACAGTGGGGTGCAGAGCCTGTGGCGCTGGACTGGCAAAAATGGCAACCGGATGGTTCGGTGCTTGAGTCCCCGGCTACTGAACCGGGGCTGCTGGTAAAGAAACTTCGAAGCTGGATTGAAACCTGCTGGCGGATGATGCCACTGCAGCTGGCCAACCGGCTGGGCCCGAAGTTAAGGAAACATATCAGCCTATGATGTCGATAGTGTTGGTGATCACGGTTGTGAGCCTGCTGGTGCCGGTCTATGTGTATGCCGGATACCCGGCCATGCTCTGGTTTTTCACCCGGGGCTACCCGGTGCGGACCCACCGGATTGGCGACATCACACCGACCGTGAGCCTGATTATATCGTGTTACAACGAAGCGCCGGTTATCCGCGCCAAGCTCGATAACGCACTGGCGCTGGATTACCCACGCAATAAGCTGACCATTCTGGTGGTGTCTGATGGCTCCGATGACGGCACCGATGACATCGTTCGCGAACATCAGGGGCAGGGCGTGCGGCTGATCCGCCAGGAGGGCCGGCTTGGTAAAACCATGGGCCTGAACCAGGCCATGGAAAGCGTGGACACCGACCTGGTGGTATTCAGCGACGCCAATGCTATGTACGCCGCCGATGCCATCACCAAACTGGCACGCAACTTTGCTGACCTGGACGTGGGTTACGCCGTCGGAGCGGCGCTCTACACAGACGGCGACGCAGGAGCCAGCGCCAGAAACGAGAATTTGTACTGGCGCTATGAAATGGCGATTAAGCAGATGGAGTCTCGCCTGCACTCGGTGGTCGGCGGAGATGGTGCCATCTATGCCATTCGCACCCGCCTGTGGGAGCCACTGCAACCAAAAGACATCAACGACTTTGTGAACCCGCTGCAGATAATAGCCAAGGGTTACCGGGGCGTGTTTGATGCCCAAGCCCGGTGCTTTGAAGAGACCGCCGGTGAATTCGACAAGGAAATCGCCCGTAAAGAACGCATTGTTAATCGCAGCATTCGCGGCCTGATGCGGGTGACGTCCACCATGAATCCGTTCAGGGCAGGGGTGTTTGCCTGGGAGGTTATCTCCCACAAACTGCTGCGCTGGCTGATACCGCTGTTCTTGCTAACCGGAACAGCCGGTAGCGTGCTGCTGGCGCTGGCGGGTTTCAGGCTCTTTCAGCTCATCACCCTGGGCGCGGCCGTGCTGATGATTCTGGCTTGTGCCGGCCACATCGCCAAAGACAAGAATGCAATGCCGGCCTGGATCTCTACACCTTATTACTTCGTGATGGTCAATCTCTATGCGGTCCGAGGGATTGTGAAAGCCATGCAGGGAGAAACCCAGGTTACCTGGAGCAGTGCCAGGCCGGTTAACGGCCGGGAGCAGAGTTGATGTCCAAGTTTGCGCTGCTGTTTTTGTTGGTGTTCTTTGGCGGGATTGTGGCTGCGTTGATGTATAGCGGCACGGCAGCGTTCGTGTTGTATCAGCTGGTTTATTTTCTGAATCCGGATGATCGGTGGTGGTCGGCGTCGATTCCGGGTCTCAGGTACTCCTTGATTGCGGTTGTCTTGATGATTTTTGTACTGGTAACCCGCCACCGGGAGCAGGCAGCGAAAAGCCCCTGGCTGGCCCAGCCCGCTACGAAGTGGATCATCCTGATTCTCGGGATGTATTACTTCATGTACCTGCACGCCATCAACCCGGTAGCCCATGACAAGTTCACCTTCGACTTCACCAAAACGGTCATCATTATTGCGGTTGCCTACAAACTCATTCACTCGGAAAGAGCACTGCACGCCGTGATGTGGGGTTACATCGCCGGTGCTACCTATCTGGGGTACCTGGCGACTGTCACTGGCCGAAACGCCGGAGACAGGGTAGAGGGCATCGGTATGGCCGATGGTACCGATGCTAATGATGCCGCTATCACCCTGGTGCCTGCAGCGGTCATCCTGATGTACCTGGCCTGGATGGGTAACTTCAAAACCCGAGTGCTGTGCGTACTTTGTGGCGGCCTGATCGCCAATGGGCTGGTTCTGATCAATAGCCGGGGGGCGTTTTTGGGGGCAGCCACGGGCGTGGGGATTTACCTGCTGTATATGCTGTTTTCCCGTTTCCAGAAAAAGGGCCAGCGGGCGATGGCAATTCTCATCGTAGTTGGTGGCCTCTCCGGCGCGCTCTATCTTACCGACGACCAGTTCTGGGGCCGCATGAATACTATGCAAGACCTCGAAGACAAATCCAGTGGCGCCGGCCGCATGGAGTTCTGGTGGGCCACTTTTACCATGATGAAAGAGCACCCGGCGGGGCTTGGCATCATGGGTTATCAGGAAATCAGCGCAGCTTACATTCCTCCGGAGGTGCGGGGTAAGGAAGAGAAACGGGCGGTTCATTCGTCCTGGTTCCAGTTGTTGTCCGAACTCGGGTGGCCGGGTCCGATTTTGTTTTTCTTCTTGCTGATGTCGCTTTTAAAGGTAAACCGGCAAGCCAAGAAACGACTGATCAGTGAAGGGCGAACGGATGAGTATTTTCGGGTAGTCGCCCTGGAAGTCGCATTGCTTTCCTACATGGTGTCTGCCTCGTTTATAGACCGTTTCCGGTCTGAAATTCTGTGGTGGATGATTCTGTTCGTAGCGGCTGCGGGCAATGTCTACTACCTGCAATTTCAGGAGCACCTGGCCCACAGAAGGCTTGGAAAGCGGCCATCACCCAACGCAACGGAAATGCCCACATGACACGGATTAACGTTTTACAGTTCATAACCCCTGCCGGCTTCTACGGTGCAGAACGCTGGGTACTGGCACTGGCCAACAACATTGATACAACTGCCGTGAACTGCGACCTGGCCGTCACCCGTGAGAGCGCAGACCAGGATCTTACAGTGGCCGACCTGTACCCGACGAGTGAGGGACAGAAAGTTCACTACCTGGATATGAACGGCCGGTTCGATGCGAGGGTGATTAAAGAGCTATGCCGGGTGATTCGTGAAAGGAACATCCACATCATCCACACCCATGGTTATAAATCGGACATCCTCGGCCTGATTGCCGCCCGCCGCACCGGAATACAGTGCGTCAGCACACCGCACGGGTTTTCCGGGAAGGTGGGGTTCAAGCTGAGTGCTTTTATAAAGGTTGGAACTTTTATGCTGCGGTATTTTGACCAGGTGGTGCCGCTTTCGGAAGAGCTGGTTCAGGATATGGCACGGTTTGGTGTGCCTGCCGCCAGAACCCGTTTTATTCGCAATGGTGTTGATCTGACCGAGATTGATGTGTTCAGAGCCGGTGAGGCAGGGCGTCCGGGAGCCAATGAGTCTGCGCACCGGACCATTGGCTTTATCGGCCAGATGATTCCCCGCAAGGGAATTCCTGATCTGCTTGCGGTGTTTGATGCTCTGTACCAGACAGATAATCGCCTGCGCCTCCAGTTGCTGGGCGATGGCGCCCAAAGGGCAGAGCTGGAGGCTCAGGCCAGTAAGATGGCGAGTGAGAGCGCCGTTGAATTTCTAGGCTTTCGCAGTGATCGCCTGAACCTGCTTTCCCGTTTTGACCTTTTCGTGATGACCTCCTCCCTGGAGGGCATTCCCCGCTGCATGATGGAAGCCATGGCTATGGGAATTCCCGTGATTGCCTATGATATTCCCGGGGTTGATCAGCTGGTTGAGCATGAAAAAACCGGGTTACTCGCTCCCCTGGGAGATCGTGAGTCACTGGTCGAGTGTTGCAGCCGAGTGTTGAGCGACAAGGAATTAGCCGAATCACTTACCCGGAATGCCCGTGAGATGGTTAAAGAGCGTTACTCCGCCGCTCGCATGGCTCAGGAGTATGAAACTTTGTTTTCCAATCTGCTGAACGGGCCTGTCGGAGAGGCAGTATCGGTCAGGAGGGCAGGCTGAGAATGTGTGGTTTGGCCGGTTTTCTAAGAACGCCTTCTACACCCGACAGAGCTGCCCATAAAGATTGGCTTGCGCGCATGGGCGAAAGCATCAGGCACCGCGGGCCAGATGCCGGGGCTATCTGGACTGATGATGAAGTCGGGCTTGTTCACCGCCGGCTCAGCATCATTGATCTGTCTGAGGCCGGAAACCAGCCTATGGTGTCTGCCTCTGGCCGGTATGTGATTGTATTTAACGGCGAGATTTACAACTTTCAGGAATTGAGGGAACACCTGTGTCGCGAAGGCCATGTTTTTCGCACAGGAACCGACACCGAAGTCTTGCTGACACTTTATGAAACTATGGGGCCGGAATGTCTGGGTCAGCTGAACGGGATGTTTGCGATCGCTGTCTGGGACAAGACTGCCAGCAGCCTGTTTCTTGCAAGGGATCGCCTGGGTAAAAAGCCGCTTTACTTCTATCACAACGCTGGCCATTTCGCCTTCGCCTCCGAGATCAAAGCCTTGTTGCCCCTGCCCTTCTTGAACACGGAACTGCGGCACGATGCGATCAAGGATTTCTTTGCCTACCAGTATGTTCCAGACCCTAAAACCATCTACCGCAATATCTACAAATTGCCCCCGGGCCATTGGCTGGAAACCGATGGTGTAAAGGTCCAGCAGGCCCAGTACTGGGATCTGGCGTTCGATAACCCGTCATCGCGAAGCGCGGATTCGCTGGCGGAAGAGCTGTATGCCTTGATTGACGATGCGGTCCGGTTGCGCATGGTTAGTGATGTTCCACTTGGTGCATTTCTCAGTGGTGGCGTTGATTCCAGTGCGGTTGTTGGCTTGATGGCCGGCCACAGTCAAAGGCCGGTGACCACGTGTTCCATCGGGTTTGACTCCAGGCACTTTGATGAGGTGGTGTGGGCGCAGAAAGTTGCGAACCAGTTTGGGACGGATCATCACGAATTTACCGTTAAGGAAAACGTTGCCGGATCACTGGGCAAGATTTCCAGATACTTTGACGAACCCTTTGCAGATCCTTCGTTTGTACCCACGTATTTTGTGTCTCAACTGGCACGGCAGAAAGTGACCGTGGCTCTGGCCGGGGACGGCGGTGATGAGAATTTTGCCGGCTACAGCAAATACCGCACTGACCAGATTGAAAACCAGATTCGCAGTTTGGTGCCCGGTGGGATACGGCGTTCGCTGTTTCCGTTGTTGGCAAGAATGCTCGGCCAGATGGATAATACACCGGCTAAGAAAGCGAACTCCTTGCTGGGAACCCTGGCGACAGAGCCAGACCAGGCGTTCTATACCTCAAACTGCTTCTTTCGGCCGGAAATCTGGAATTCACTGGTAAGCGGTGAGCTGGCGAGAGAAACCAAAGACTATGACCCCGGTGAGATCACCCGGCACCATTACCGGCAGGCTAAGGCCGAAGACCACCTATCGCGAATCCTGTACACCGACATCAAAACCTACCTGCCGGGGGATATTCTGGTGAAGGTCGATCGGATGAGTATGGCAAACTCCCTGGAAACCAGAGCGCCGTTACTGGATTACCGCGTGGTCGAATTCGCAGCCAATATCCCTTCGCGATTAAAGCTTCATGGCAAAGACAAGAAGCACATTCTTAAAAAAGCGTTCTCAGGCATGCTGCCTCAAGATGTGCTGTACAGAAAGAAAATGGGATTTTCTGTGCCCCTGGCCCAGTGGTTACGGTGCGAGCTCCGGGAAATGGCTGAATCGTTGCTTCTGGCACCGGACAGTGGGCTGTCGAATTTGTTTGATCCCGCTGGAATCCGCCGCCTGTGGGAGCTACATCAGTCCGGCAGGGACAACGTAACCCAGGAGCTTTGGTCTTTACTGGCCTTTGAACTCTGGTGGCAGAGTTACCAGAAAGACCAAGCGGGAGGAGGGCTGCTTTGATGGGGTCCCCCAAACACAACGCCCCCCAACCGAAAGTCCTTCACGTTACGTTTAACATGGGAATAGGGGGCACTGAGCAGGTTATAAGGCAACTGGTTCTGGGTAGCCGGGGGCAGGAGGTCGAACACGAGATAGTCTGTATCGATGGGCAGGTTGGCGCAATCGGGGAGCAGGTGCGGGAGGACGGTATTCCCGTGCACCGGGTCTCCCGTGCCCCTGGATTTGACCGGAAACTCATACGGGCCCTGCGAGACCTTATCCGGGCACGGGATGTGAGTATTGTTCATTGCCATCAATACACTCCGTTCCTGTATGGGCGGTTGGCAGCGGTGGGGACAGGCGCAAAAGTGGTGTTCACCGAACACGGACGATTTTACCCGGACAGGTACCGTTATAAGGCCGCCTTGATCAACCCTCTTCTGGCAATTCTGACTCCGGCAGTTGTGGCCATCTCCAGTGCAACCCGGGATGCCCTGGCAAAATATGAGTTCATGCCCAAAAGCAAAATCCAGGTGGTCTATAACGGCATTCAGCCGTTGAAGGCGGATCCAGCGCGCATTACCGAGCTAAGGAGTGAATTGGGGATTCCGGCAGACAGCTTTGTCTACGGTACTGTTTCCCGACTCGACCCGGTTAAGAATCAGGTAATGATGCTGGAAAGCTTCGCCCACTGCCTGAAAGATTACCCGGAAAGTTATTTGCTTATGGTTGGCGACGGGCCTGAAAGGCAGAGACTCGAAGACCAGGCTGAGAGTCTGGGCGTTTCGGAAAAGGTTCTCTTCACCGGCTTTATTACGGAGCCGGCCCAGCACCTTGCGCTTATGGATGCATTTTTACTGTCCTCTCATACGGAAGGCACTTCGATGACACTTCTGGAGGCCATGAGCTTGGGGCTGCCTGCTGTTGTGACTGCCGTCGGTGGAAATGTCGAAGTTGTGGAGCATGAGCTATCCGGATTAATTGCACCGGATAGCGACACGGCGGCGTTTGCGAAAGAGATGGTAAGGCTCCAGCAGCAAACCACATTGCGAGAGAAAATTTCAGAAGCTGCCAGAGACCGATTTCAAAGCCGGTTTTCGGCTGAGGCTATGGTTAATAGCTATCTGCGCATTTATCACCAGCTGCTCTCCTGAAGGTAAAGGTTTATGTCCAGCAGTATCCGGCGCGCTGTTCTGTACTCATCTGCAACTAGGTATAGCATACAGTTTATTGGACTTGCTTCGACGATGGTGATTGCCCGGCTGCTGTCTCCGGAGGAAATCGGAACTTTTGCGATTGCCAGCGCTATCGTGATGGTCATGAGTGAGTTTCGTTTGCTCGGAGCAGGAGCCTATCTGGTTCGGGAGCAGGAGCTGACAGAAGAGAAAATCCGTTCAGCCACCGGGCTCACGGTACTGATTTCCTGGGGACTGGGTCTGCTGATCTGGCTGGCGGCGCCGTGGGTGGCAGGGTTCTATGAGCTGGAGCCCTTATCGATTATTTTCCGGATACTCTCGGTGAGCTTCTTTGTTGCTCCATTCATCAGCATACCAACGTCCGTGTTGATGAGGTCCTTCCGGTTTAAGGAGCTGTTTGTAGTCAAGCTCTACACCACACTGGCTAATGTGCTGATTACCATCAGCCTGATTCTGGCCGGGTTCAGCTATTACGCCCTGGCTTGGGGGTACACACTTGCTGTTTTGGTCGAACTGCTGGTTTTGATTTATTACAGGCCGGCGGGTATGCCCTGGGGGCCCTCTTTCCAGCGTGTGGGGACTATTGCCCGCTTCGGGATCTACACCTCGTTAGCGGGTTTTTTACGGAAAGGTGTGGTGACTGTGCCGGATATGATCATTGGTAAGCTGGGCACACCGCTTCAGGTCGGCCTATTCTCCCGGGGGCTCGGATTCATCGAATTTGTCTCTCAGACCCTCATCATGGGCGTAAAGCCTGTGGTGCTGCCTTATCTGTCAGACGTAAAGCGCAGCGGGGGTGATATTAATCAGGCTTATCTGCAGGCCAGCGTGATGCTTGGCGGGTTGATCTGGCCGGTTCTGGCTGTGGCAAGTGTGGTTAGCCTTCCAGCGATCTATCTCTTTTTCGGTGATCAGTGGCTTCAGGCTGCGCCTTATGCTTCGCTGATTGCCTGGTGGGCAATCTTCCGGATGGTGCATTGGTTCTCTAGTGACTTGTTGATGGCCCGCGGCTTTGAAAAGGTCATGGTGATAAAAGAGGCGGTTGTGTTCCTCGCACATTTTCTGGCGATCCTGCTTTTATTCCCGCTTGGCCTGAAGGCCGTAGCGGCAGGGTTCGCCGGAGCGGGTGCTATCGACCTTGTGGTGACCAGTTGGGTGCTTTGGCGGTATCTTGATCTGAACCCGGCGCTTATGGTTCGGGCCTGGGGCCAGAATGCCCTCATCATGGTTTTGTGCGGGCTGGCTGCCTGGGGCTGTTATGAGGCCATACTTGCGCAGGGGCTCGGCATGGTGGCAGGTCTGTTAGTCGTTGCGAGCGTATTGCCGCCGGTCTGGCTCGGACTGATTTTTGTTTTGAAACATCCCCTGCGAGCAGAGCTGGTTCGTGTTATACGAATCTTGCACGTCTGATCAGCGTGTTATCACCAATCGGTACATGGCCTGAGTGGCAGCTTTTGAGTGTAGATACAATACTTCACGTAATGTTACGCACTGAAACCTATGGAGTCTGCTATGGCAAATGGAATGAAGCTGTCGGCCTGTCTGGCCTTTGGCCTGTTGGGAGGGTGCCAGTCCTGGTCAGTACGTGACATCGATTCACTGCCACCCACCGCCTCCCTACCGCCAACAAGCGAGCAAGGAAAGGTAGAGTTACGGTATTTTGATAACGTGACGGCTTCGTCGATAGACGAGCTTACGGCCTTGGGGCGGTTCCCTGATAACCCGGATGAGGTTTCAGAGCTGGCCCGCCTGGAGGTGCTTGATAACCGTGCAGATCAGTATGGGGGCTTTGTTCGTGGGTTTATTGTTCCGCCAAGTAGCGGCACTTACCGTTTCTTTATCAGTGCGGATGACGAAGCGCAGTTTATTTTCAGCACGACCGCCAGTTCAGCAGATGCCCAGGTCGTTGCCAGCGTGCCGCGCTACAGTTCTCGCAACCAGTTCGACAAATACAGCTCCCAAGCCTCTCCGATATTCAACCTGGAAGCCGGTAAGCGTTATTACTTTGAGGTGATTTACCGGGAGGGCTATGGCGGGGACCATTTCTCGGTTGCCTGGGAGGGCCCGGGGATCACGCAATCGATAGTTGCAGGTGATTACCTGTATTCCTACGGAGAAAGCAGCGCTATCTATCCAGGAGACGAGCTATCGAAAGAGGGATTTTCGCTGGGCTATCGGGTAGGTTACTTCGATGGTGGACAGGGCTTGGCTTTCAATCCTTCCTATCCGCCACTTGATGATGATCAGGACGGCCTCTATGACAATTGGGAAGAGTTTCATGGCCTGAGCGCCTCTGATTCTGCAGACGCCACATCTGACCGGGACAATGATTTCCTGACAGCAACAGATGAGTTCCGCTTTGGTGCGAACCCTGGAAGCCCGGACACAGACGGCGACGGCATACCTGATGGTGTGGAGTTTGCCTACGGTTTGGACCCGCTTAACCCGGGAGATGCCCGCGGAGACCTGGATGGAGATGGCGTTTCCAATCTGGATGAATATAACGCTGGAACCGATTTTACCGATGCCCAGGATGTGCCTGTGAAAGAAGCGGAATTGGTTCCGGGTATGGTCGGTCAGTATTTTTCGGGACGAGACCTTGATCAGTTCTTCTTCGCTCGCCTGGATGACAAGGTTGAGTTCGACTGGGGTAGTGGGTCGCCAGGCGAGGGAATCCCTAACGATGTCTTTAGCGTTCGCTGGGTAGGTTATTTCCAGCCGCCTCATAGTGAGGGGGCGCGGAGCTATACGTTCCGGGCGCGTCGGGATGACGGCGTCAGAATCTATCTGGGTGGAGAGCGGATTATGGACCGCTGGAGTGGTGGAAGCACATCCAACTATTACACAGCCTCGAGATCCGTAGAAGCGGGAGAACCAGTACCTTTAATCATCGAATACTCAGAGGGTTATGGCGGCGCCCGGATTTTCCTGGAAATTCAAGATAGCGAAACCGGCCAGCGACTTCCGGAATCATCTGTGCTGCTAACCACGGCATTAGATGCCCCTGTCTCTGAGGACTCCAGTGGGGATGGTATTCCGGATAGCTGGGCATTGAGGTTTGGTCTCAACCCGTACGAACAAAACTCAACCAAGGTGCTGAACAGCAGTAATGTGACAGTGCAGCAAGCCTACAACGAACAGCTGGATCCAAGAACACTCGAGCCAGACGACGAGTGGTCTGGTGGCACCGTGGGTAGCAGTCCTGCACCCGAGCAGCCTCCTGTCGAGCAAGCTCCTCCAACATCTACAACCACTGTTACTTTGAGCTGGACTGCGCCTGGTACACGGCTGGATGGTAGTTCGATTTCACTATCAGAGATTGAGGCCTACGAAATCCTGTATGGCCAATCTGAAACTAACTTGACCGAGCGAGTGGAAGTAGGGCCTGTGGAGACCGAGTACACGTTTGAGGGGCTTAAAGCAGGAACCTGGTATTTTGCCGTGCGGGTGAGAGATAACTCTGGGCTTTGGAGCCCTAATTCCGAGATCGTGAGTCGTTCAGTAGAGTAAAAGCCTCACACCTTAAAGAAGCTCAGCGTTGGCTGAGCTTCTTTATTTTTAGTGCAAGACCCGCTGCAATATCTGCAACATCAAATTCGTGCCGGTTAGCGTATCCGGTAAACTCTGCACGATGTTGCTGCCTGAGTTCGCGCAGCACAGAGACCACCTCGTCCGGGCGGGAGGGATCAGCGCAGAGCCCGAGCTCCTTCTGTCTGACCAGTACACTCAACGCGCCGTTGTCCGGAGTTATGCTGATCATTGGTTTGTTCAGTGCAAGGTAGTCATAAAGCTTTGATGGAACCTGGCTCTCTGTGAACGGTTGAATGTTAACCACCGCATCTGCGGTTGCCAGCTCCGCGAGGCACTCCTTGTAAGGCCTTGCAGGCTCGAGCTTCAACGCTCCGCTTTCAAGCAGGTCTTTGTAGCGTTTCTTTATGTCGTAGGCGAGTTGCACTTCACCTATCTGTGTAAAGCGGAATTGCTTTTCCTGCTGTCCCTCTTCGGTAACTTTCTGATTGAGCAGGCGGATAGCGTCAAGTAGTGGTGCTGGATCGCGCACGCCGTACAAAAAGCCGGCGTGATATAGATCCACATACGGTCTTTCTTTATCTGGGGGAGCCGGCGAGCCCGCAAGGTTGAAATCGGACAGGTCGTACCCGTTGGGCATTACGAAGAACCGTTCCGGATTCATTTCGGGGTAACGGGCGAGGAAGGCTTTACGTAGAGGTTCGGTATTCAGAGAAACCGCTGCTGCATGCTCTACAACCTTACGTTCAAGTTTGCCGGCCCAGCCATCCAGAAAACGCCCCTTGGACTGGTGGAAAGGGTTATCCATCCAGGGGTCCCGAAAGTCGACAATGAGAGGCTTGCCGGTTGCCTTGCTGATCATGTATCCGGTTATCAGGCCTGACCATGGCGAGCCGGTTGCGAAGATCACGTCAATGTTCCTGTCCCGAACAAGCTTTTTTCCGGCCCGAGCTGCGGGAAAAATCCATGGCCCGGCCTGATCAGGGAAGTAGCAGAGATCGTAGATGAAATCTTTCAGGCGCTGAAAATGACTGCGGGTATCGGTGTCTTCGGCGGTGGCTTTGAAAACGGAGGTTTGCGTGGACTGCGCCAAACTTTCACTATGGTTGCTGGAAGCAGGCTCCCGTCGAGCCAATCCTTTAAGCGCCTGTCTCATGCCCAGAAGCTTTTTGAAGATATCCCATGGAGCCACCCTGTGTATAACCTCGCCATTTACAGGGAGGCTCAGATGGGCAAGGGCGTTGTCCTGTTCCCGTGTCTCCGCCGGCCCCGTTAATACATGGCACTCCCCGTTGTGAAGGTATCGAAGAAACTTCACCGTACGCATGCTGCCCGGTACTCCGGTACTGATAGTCGGAGGAAAAAAGTAGGCAATAAAAAGCACTCGACGGCCACCGAGATCGCCGGATTGCGTCCTCGTAGGGGTTGCTGATGCCATGGGTATCTATCCTTATCCCTGAAATATCCCTTTAGCTGTGGGTGAGCCCCACAACATCGATCAGTCCGTCCAGCTCCTGTAGCAGGCTGCGAACCTCCATAAACGACGCATGTTTAACCAAGGCGCAGGTAACATTCGCAGTTTGAAGAACCTGAAGCATGGTCGCATGGTGAATGTTCGGCGCCTGAAGCGAAGGCGGAAGCTCTTGAACGTTCGGTTCTACTACAAGAACCTGGCACCCTAAACGGGCGATATCCTGCGTTATGCGTAAAGCGGGGCTCTCCCGCAGATCGTCGATGTCTGGCTTAAAGGCAACACCAAGGCAGGCAACCTTGATATCACTTCGCTGGATTCCCTGTTTTTCTGCCTCGAGTTCCTTGATCGCCTGCTCAACCTTGGTGAGAACCCAGTGCGGCTTGCCGTCGTTGATTGCTCGTGCGGTGCGGATCAGCCTTGCCTGTTCAGGTGCGCTATCAACAATAAACCAGGGGTCAACGGCAATGCAGTGGCCGCCAACACCGGCACCAGGCTGGAGGATATTGACTCTGGGATGGCGGTTGGCAAGCTTGATCATTTCCCAGACGTTGATATCTAACTTGTCACAGATCACCGAAAGCTCGTTAGCAAAGGCGATGTTTACGTCCCGGAAACTGTTCTCGGTCAGCTTCGCCATCTCGGCCGTACGTGCGTTGGTGACAACGCATTGGCCTTGCACAACTTGCTTATAGAGAGTTACGGCCTCTTCAGCGCACTTTGGCGTGATGCCTCCGATAACGCGATCGTTCTCCACCAGTTCCCGAATAACCTGACCGGGAAGAACCCGCTCGGGACAGTGGGCAACCCGGATATCAGAGTTCTCGCCATGGGTGTGGGGGAAGGTTAGGTCGGGGCGCTCCTGTGCCAGCCATTCGCAGACCTTTTCGGTAGTGCCAACTGGCGAAGTGGATTCGAGCACCACAAGGTTGCCGGCCTCCAGGACCTTGGCCAGCGCCCGGGTGGCGCATTCGACATAGCTTAGATCGGGCACCTTTCCTTCTTTGAACGGCGTGGGGACCGCAATCAGGAAAGCATCGGAAGCAACAGGCTCGTTAGAGGCCTTCAGGTAGCCTTCAGTAACCGTCGCGCGCACCACAATGTCCAGGGAGGGTTCAACAATGTGGATCTTACCCTGATTGATTGTATTGACCGCTTTTTCATTGACGTCTACACCAAGAACCTGAAGCCGTCTGGAGGCAAATACCGCTGCGGTCGGCAGGCCGACATATCCGAGCCCCATAACCACGATTCGACTCATACTCATAGCACGACTCCTTTGTGCTGACTGTCGCCGGGAAGACCGTCGACGAAATAATCACCGAGAAAATCGACAATGCGAGAACAGGCCTGCCCATCACCGTAGGGGTTGTGGGCTTTACTCATCCGCTGATAGTTCTCTGAGTCCGTTAGTAACAGGCTAACCTCCTCAACAATCCGCTCCACATCGGTACCCACCAATCGGACGGTACCTGCTGCGATAGCTTCAGGCCGTTCAGTGGTGTCTCGCATAACCAGAACCGGTTTGCCCAGAGAGGGTGCTTCTTCCTGAATTCCGCCAGAGTCCGTTAACAGTAAATAGGCGCGGTCCATCAGGTAGACGAAAGGAAGGTAGTCTTGTGGTTGAATCAGGTGGATGCGCGGCCGATCGGCAAGAAGCCGAAGAACGGGCTCCTGAACCTGCGGATTCAGGTGTACGGGATAAACAATCTCGGTGTCGGGATGGGTTTCTACGATTGAGTTGAGAGCATGACAGATGCGCTCAAAACCGGAGCCAAAGCTTTCCCGGCGGTGCCCGGTGACCAGAATCAGCCGTTTGCCGGGGTCAAGAAAACTGAATTGTTCCTCGAACTCGGATCGCAGAGCAGCACTACCGTGAATTTTCTCCCGCGTAGAGAGCAGGGCATCAATTACGGTATTGCCGGTAACGTAAATGTGCGACTCCGGGATGCCTTCTCTGAGCAAGTTATCCCTGGCCGTGTTCGTGGGTGCAAAATGTAACTGGGTAAGCGCCCCCGTGAGCTTACGATTGCCTTCCTCCGGCCACGGCGAATAGATGTCGCCCGTCCGCAACCCCGCCTCGATATGCGCTACCGGTATCTGCTGATAATACGCTGCCAGACTCGCCGCAAAGGTTGTAGATGTATCGCCATGAACCAGTACGAGATCCGGCTTGAAGGATTGCAAAACCTCCTCAACACCGGAAAGAACTCTTCCCGTAAGCGCAGCTAGGGATTGTCCGGGTTTCATAACGTTCAGATCGAAGTCGGGCTCCAGATCAAAAAGGGCGAGTACCTGGTCCAGCATGTGGCGATGCTGTGCGGTAACGCAGACCCTGGACTCGAACCTTGAGTCTGCCTTTAGGCGTAGCGCCAGAGGTGCCATTTTAATGGCCTCCGGGCGTGTGCCGAAAACGGTGAGAACTCTCATGCCGATGGCCTTCCTTGGAGAGTTATGATTGTTGGCTTCCTGTTACAAAACGTTACCATAATCTGGCTGATAACTGTACAGGCTAGTAGCAGAAACTGTGCGGAAAAATAGATCTATCAACGGCTGTGCGGAAGTTGGAAGGTGGTGCTATGCTTGATACAAAAGTTTACAAATAGGTTGTTGGATGTGCTCTGCTAAGTTGAGGTGATGAGTTGTGATTGGGAAAAGGGATGCAGCCTCAAAACTAAATCAAAGCTATAAAATAGGATGTGACTATGACTTCGAACTACCTTTATTTTTCGGTTCTGTTTTTATCTGGAGCTATGCTTTCAGGGGCTCCGGCATTAGGGGCAGAGCTCGTATTCGAGGAAAGTTTTGATGCGCAAGCAGATTGGACTGGAGGTATGCATCAGGACAGTCCTAGCAGCAGGCTACCTTCGAGGGGAGACATTATTCCGGAGGGTTGGTCTGCTTTACGCGTAGACCCCACGTGGGCCCCGTCAAAAGGTCATCCTGATAGACATGAATCTCTGGAAATTCTGGAGTCAAACGCCGATAAGGCAAGAGGCCGGCAAGGCAAGTCTATGGTTGGATGGAGGGATTCCTATGACCCAGGCTGGAATAGATGGAACTCTGAGAACCTGATGCTAAGGTATCTGCCCGAGCGGGACGAGTATTATGCGGAATTTTGGATCACCTTCTCCGATGAGATGATAAAGACATACTACAATCACGGATTGGGCACCTCAAAGATTTTCCGGATTTATGCGTTCAACGGTGATCGAGAAGATCCGTTCAAGTATTTCTCGGAGGCGACAACTCCCGATTTTTTATGGGGAGTTTCGGGAGGAACGACTTATGGAATGCGAAATAAATTATCTTTCATAGTGAGAGGGGCTGATCTAGCCAATGGGGATGCTCCCGGGATGCCTTATGGTTTGACCGGTAACGGAGATCTATCACTAAGTTATAGCTATTACGATCATATCAAGGAAATGGCTGAAGATGGCCGTGACCCCGTACTTCTGGATAGGCTAAAGGGCGGAACTATCTCCGGGGATGTTTCTCACATTGATCAGGTTTTTGGGAATGAGCGGCATTGGACTAAAGTTGCCTTCTACGTGAGAATGAACAGCAGCCCCGGTGCCACGGATGGGGTTCTCATGCAATGGATCGATGACGAAAGAATCTTTGTTAATGAGTCAATACCTTGGGTTCGGGATGGTTTAAATATGGTAAAGTGGAGTGCGATTGGAATTGGCGGAAATGACTATTTTAATAAGTACCCGAACGAATTAAGACACGAAGAATGGTATGCAATTGATGACTTTAAAGTCTATGATACCATCCCGTTTGATCTGGGTGGAGCTACAAGTGTACTGCCTTCCCCACCTGATAATGTTGAAGTATATTAATAGGCTTAAGGGGGCTAACGTTCAACACTAAGGTTTTTTAAGAGCTTGTTTCTGATATTGTCGTTGCTTTCTTTCAAGAAAAAAAGTTGCCCCCACGCTTCCAAAAGCATTAATCGCGTAAGGAACGATCGGCTTGAATTTTCAGAAAGAATCCGAACTTTTGCATTATCCAAGCCAAAAATCTCAGAAATAAAGGAGTCTTTAAAAAGTTCGGGGTTTATACGCATTCTTTCAAAAGCATCGGTTGGAAACCCGCGTTTCGGTCTGTAGCTTAAGTGTTTTGGGATATAACGCTTTGCAACTTCTCTCAGTATCCATTTGGACATAAGAAATGGGTGTTTCGATTCTTTTGCAGCTTGCAGCGATGGTTTAATTTTATGGTGATAAGGTAAGTTGCAAGCAAATCTAACGCATGCAGGGTCCAGGAATGGGAAGCGAGCTTCTATCCCTGATGCCATACCAAGCATATCATTTCGGTGTAAAAGAGTTCTAAGATGGTAGGTTAAATAATAGAACGTTTTTTTATCTCTTTCACTTATGGAGTAGCTGCTAATTTTGTCAAGTTCTGATCGGATCTCGAGTATTTCTTGTATATTTTCGTAACGTGTAAGTAAGTTAATTCCAGAAGAGGGATCTATTTTTTTGGTATTGAAGAAAACCTTGCTTAAAATAGTGCTTTTTCTTGATAGCCTGGAAATCAGCTCAAAGAATTTATGGAGAGCTTGGATATAGTCCTCTGTTGGAATATGAGAATACCCTAAGAAGCATTCGTCTGCAGCCTCACCAGTTAAAATGACCTTTATATTATTTTTCTTCACCAAGTCAGTAACCCGAATAAATGGTATGCAATTTGGGTGGTAAGAGAAAGGTTGACTATAGTGTCTTGTTACATCGGGTATGAATTTAATGAAATCCTCATCGGTTACTTCAACTACTTCAAGGTCAAGAGTTAAACTCTTGGAAAGCTCTTCCGCGGCTTGTCTTTCACTCTGACGCCCGACAACATCGGAGTGGAAAAGTCTTAAGTCACTGGTATATCTGGATGCGATACTTATTATGAGTGAGGAGTCTACGCCTCCGCTGCAGAGTGCGCCTACTGGAACATCTGAGATCATATGACTTTTTATACTTTGATTAAGTAGTTCATCATATTTATCTATTAGCTCTGATTTTGGTGTTATGATTAATTCCTGATTGTATTCATTCTCCCAGTAAGAGGTGATGCTAAAATATCGAATTATCTGGTGACAGAGGCCGTTTTTGTGTTTTATGTAGTGGCCTGGGGGGAGTATCTTTATGTTATCAAAGAAAGTATCCTGAAAGTGAGTTCCTCCAAAACCAAATAAGTATGCAGAACAGGTGGCGAGATCAGGATTCGACAATCTTGTTTCAACTACTGGCATTTGCTCGGAGCTAAACATTAATTCTTCTGGGGAGTTAGAGTAGTAGAGTGGTTTTATTCCGTGGCGGTCCCTAGCAAGTATTGCGGTTTTTGTTTTCATGTCATAGAAGCAAAAGGCGAACATGCCGCTAAGCTTTTCAAGGTGTTTCTCACCGAATATTATCATGAAGTACAATAGAACTTCTGTGTCACTGTCCGTTTGGAACTCCACTCCATGCGAGATTAGATTTTCTTTTAACTCTAAGTAGTTGTATATTTCGCCGTTGTAAACGATTATGTATCGACCAGTTTTATCAGAAAAGGGCTGATTGCTTCTGTTGTTTACATCAATTATAGAAAGTCTTGTGTGTGCGAGTCCTATACCTTTATCTAGAAAAAATCCTGTATGGTCTGGCCCGCGATGTGATATCAGTTTCGCTCCGGTTATCAAGGCTTGCTTGCTTGGAACGACTGAGCCATTGCAAAGTATTCCGTATATTCCGCACATGTTAGATTGTACTCCGAATATTTTTTTTGTTGAGTAAGGAAGTTGCTACGTTGCGAGAGCGCCCGATAATATATAAAACATCCAAGCTGTAACAGATTAGTGCTTCCTTTGGTGTTTTTGGTGGTCGTTTAGCTCTCAGAAACCTTTTTATAGTAAAGATGGCAGGTATTGTAACTACCATTGTTGTTGACGTCAGAAAAAGTCTGGTTTCGTGGAGAGTTAAGGATATGAGGGCAGTCAAGAACGACATTATCCAAATTAAAATTAAAATGAAAACTGGGTCAGCGAAGCTCTTGAACCCCAGGGTTTTGTAGTACGAAGAGTGCCAAATCTGTCGGCGAATAAAATCCTTTACTGTTTTTGCGTTGCCCCAGTGCGTTACACTGAATTGACTTCGTATTTCGACCGATAGCCCGAGTGACCTTGCGCGATAGGATAGATCCGAATCCTCACCGGAAGCCATTTCGTCATTGAATCCGGATAGTTCGATAAAGTGAGATTTTTTGATAATAATTGAACAGCCAATTAGCTCTTTAGGTAGGGCTGGAAGTTTGCCCTTTGTGAGGAGCCAGTGACGTTCAATCCAGTTAGCATTTGGCGGAAGTAGTGCTGCCCCACCAAAAATTTTATCTTCGTCTTGTTGTATTGCGATATCCGCCCTGGATAACCAGCCTCTGTCTATTGTGCAGTCTGAATCTATAAACACTAGTATGGCTGCTTCTGATTCTTTTGCGCCGATATTTCTTGCTCCTCCCACTTTAGTGGTGTTAGGTGCAATGACTGTTCGGTCTGCATGGGTCTGCGCAATATCCAAGGAATTGTCCGTGGAACCGTTATCAACTACTATTATTTCGTAGTATTTTCTTGGATAGTCTTGGTTTTCTATAGATTCTATGCATCTAGCAAGGTTGGCCTGTTCATTCAGGCAGGGTATGACTACAGAGATTCTTTTAGTCATTCAGGTTCGACCTTCTCGAGATTACGGATTTGAACTTTCCATTTTTGCTTCTCGGTATGCGGTCTGTGTAGGCGAAGTCTATTCTTAGACCAGTTCCAATTCTTTGCTTTAGATTTTCTCTGATTTCATCTTCTTGATATTCCTGATAGTTTTCTGTGGGAACGATGTGCACAACTAGATCGAATGTTGGCAGCTGTTCCAATTGGGCCTCGACGACGTTAGAGATTCCTTTTAATATGTGATCCAGTCTTCCAATTCTGCGTTGGTCATGGGTTTCGATGTAGTCATCAATGCGCCCTAAAACTGAAGCGAATCTATTTATAAACTGATCTCTAACGTTTTTATTATTTTCAGATATTATTAAGTCATTGGTCTCATACCTAAGCAATGGCATCGTCGTATTAGTAAGAGTTGTTGAAATTATTTCCGATGAGTCGGCCGATGATCTTGGCAAATTTTTTTCAGCTAACCCTATTATTGGGTTAACCTGATATTGGCCTGTTTTATCCTGACCGGCGAATATTACATACTCTGCAGTGCCATAGTAGTCAAATACGGTTGAGTCAAACGCAGTTTCGATTTTTTCGCGTTGCCAGTCGATTAAGGTTTCAGAGTTAGTGACGATCGCCTTTGGTTTAAAGGTTGGTTTTATACCGGCTCTTAAATAATGGCTAGCAATCTCTGATATTGCAGATGGGTAACCTATTATTTCTTCTGGTGAAAATACTTCGAGATCTCTTTTATAGTCCGAAAAAGTTTTATTATTTAGGTGGTAACTAGAGTAAATCCTTTGATTTTCGGCACGGTTGAAGCGATAGAATGGTGGTTTCATACTATCTGGCCGCTGAATCATTCTACCGGCGAATGTTGCCCGAGGAGCCCCAAAATTTACCCCGTGATATTCCTCGTGATCTACTAATAGCGCCATTGCTAGTTTGTATGTTGTTTCGTTAACCTGAAGTGCCAATGGCGTACCGGTGCTCCCGCTGGTGTGCTGAATCATGTAGGGCTTTTGCCTCGGATCCCGGAACTCGGCGGCTCTTTGCTGGACGGTTTGTTTGTCGAGAGTGGGGATCTTCTGAAGATCCTTCAGTGAAGTGATATGGTTTTCATGAATTCCGTATTCAGAAAACAATTTCTGATAATAGGGAATGTTTTGCCTGCAATGTTTCACCATCTCGTGCAGGCGCTCGCTTTGGTAATCTGCTTTTTTCGCTTCAGACCACTCTCGCGATTCCCGGACCAGCTCTCTCAGCTCGTGATACATCCCCGTGTATCGTCTCCGGTAAAGTTTGTAGCCCATTGCTGATACCAGAACGTTCTGGAGCCACACGGGAGATGCAAAATAAAGGGCTTCAGCTCTACTGGTCATTGCTAGTCACCGGTGTCTGAGGAGTTTGCAAGTTAAACCTGTTTTTCAGAGGTTTTGCTGGGTTCCCCGCGAAAATATCTCCGCAGGCTGATGGGCGGGTCACTACGCTACCCGCTGCAATCAACGTCTTGTCCGCAAGATCAGTCAATACGGTTGCGTTATTTCCTAGCCAGCAGTCCCTTCCGATCCGAACCTTCTGGAACGCGCCGCCTTGTTCTTGTATTGGGGTGTCGGGATCACTAAACCGGTGCTGTTTATTCCCGCTGAGGATGTGAACACCGCTACCAAGCAGCGTGTCTTCACCAATTTCGCACATTCCAATGTTGCACTGTGGGCCGATGTACACCCCGCGTCGGATCGTGGTGTTGCGGTGGGAGAAAATAGTGAGAAAGCCGACCGAAATGTCATCCGAAGTGTCTGCGCAAGCAAGCCTGTAAAAGGCAGCCCGAATGTAGCTTCCGGTTTTCCCGGGGAACAGGCTCAGAAACTGTGAGAAAGACTGAAAAGTGCCGTCACTTCGTCCGCCCCAACTGAGAAGCCAGTACACGCAGAACAAGGGGAGCACCAGCACCAGAAAGAGGTTCTTGATGGTGCGTTTTATGGTTGATCGCAGAGCCATCATCGGTTCATCCTTGCGTCCAGCCAAGCCCTTTCTCTGGCGGGCCGAAACTGGGTGATGCCCAGGCCGATACGCTGGATAATCCGGGCAGCAAGTTGCCCCCAGGTCAATAGCGGTCGGCCTGCAAAGTGGTCGCCGGCGCTGGATGCTGTAACGTGCTCTGTTGGATCTTCGTATTCTGAATGCTGGGGGCCGTAGTTCTGGGCCAGGATGATCAATATTCGCGAGAAATTCTTCTCGGGGCTGTTATCCAGCGTCCGGCAGGCTTGTTCCAGCCAGGTTCGTGCTGTCTTGCGATAGCCTTCCGCTTCGATGCCTTGAGTCAGCTCGGCAGCGTTAAACAGTAGCATTGCTTTGCGGATATCCTGCGCGACCCAGGTGTCGTTGGCATACTCCAGTTGCTCCCGCTCCTGCAGGAACGGGCGCTCGTTTGCCTGTATCCAGGTGGCGTACTTCAGGAAGGCCTCGTGAGTGTACAGGTAGTTCTCATCAATCTGCTGATACTGCCGTTTGAGCCAAAGGAATCGGGCAATAGCAGATAGGAGAATCAGGTAGGACCAGCCGATCTCCACGTCCAGTAGGTTGCGAGCCATGATGTCATCGCCCGGATGGATTGTGTCCCGTATGACTTGCCCGGCCTTTTCCAGCCAGCCGTTGTCGGGTTCCAGAATGGCCGCATCCACCAGCGCGGTCAGGTAATTTCCGGTGCCGCGGGTAAATGGATAGCGGTGGGTATTGGGCTGTTCACCCCGAACCAGGGCTTTCATTTTGGGCACTTCCTGCTTCTTGACTGCCAGTAACTGGGCAAGCAGTCCCCGGCTGCCGTCGTGCAAGTTCACCATCCATTGGGTCAGGTCCAATACGGCAGTGCGTGAATCCGGCTGCCCCGTCATCAGGTAGTGGTACATCAACCCAGTGGTGTAGCAATGCTCCGCAGCCGGTCCACCTCCTGTCTGCCCAGGAGTGCTGCTTGTATCGTTATGCCGCGAAAAAGTCCGATGTGTCGATGTATGCGCTGGCAGATAGTGGTCCGTATGCCAAAACAGCCCGTTGTTATACTCGGCCCGGTCTTCATTTGTATGGTAGATATCAATATCCGTTACGTGCTTTGCCAGGTCATCCATGAGTTCGAACCACCGCCGGTCTCCGGTGAGCGCGAACTGGCGGGCGAAGCCATAGATGGCATCGTACTGGTTGTTGTAGTGGGAGATCAGTGGCGCTTCGCCAGGCGGCTGGTACAGGGTTTCATGGTCCGCGAAAATGTCACCGAAGTTGCGCCAGCCGTACTCATCAATCACTTCCCGTTTCTGGAAGAAGTTGGAAGGGCCGTCCAGCCCTTCCTGGATCAGGGTATCGAGCGCATCTTTGTCTGCATTGGCTTTGAACCAGGGGAATGCACCGGTTGACTCGTAAACCTCAGGGGCCAGGCGCGGGCAGAGTGGGGCGTAAGCCCATGTGAGGTCGCCGATATTTCCATAGGCCATCAGGTGGCGAAGAGTTTTTCGTTCGCCACCCTGGAGTTCGTAGCTTTGGTTGTCGGACCGTGCAGGGAAAAGGCCGACAATAATTTTCCCTTTTTGGTACCCAATGCTGCTGGGGAAGTTTTGCCAGAAGGTTGGCACGGCCAGCTGAATTGATTGTCTGTCACTCGTTATTGATACAAGAGGGTTTGAGCGATCTCCTGCCTGTTCCAGGGCGTTCTCAGAAGTTAGTTGATATCCACGATATAGGGTTGTCTGGTCACCATTACTGTCAATGTGGTTGAGACTATTCCAGTTTTCGCCACCAGATGACTCCTGATAAAGCTCGAAATCTCGCAAAAAAAATGCAGACTCGGAAGCGTTCAAGGAGTCGGGCTGAATGCTGGCTTCTTGTAAGCACCCGGTTTCGGTAATCAGCTCCAGGCTACGAAAATACACAGAGCCCTCGTCACCCAAGTCCCATAGGCCACCGGGGTGCCTGGCCCGCTTCGGGTTATGGATCTGCATTTCAATGTTCGTGAGTCCAGTCTGGAGATAGATGCGCAGTCGGCAATTGAAATCTGCAAGGCGTGCTTCGTCTGCTGTAATCCAGTGGCCGCTAAGCGAGGCTTCAGCATAGACGGGGTTCTGGTGCTGTATTTCCCAGTCGCCATTAGTAGCCGGGTGGCACGGTAGCCCGTCTTTGGAGGTGAGCTTTGCCTCGGTTCTTATCGGTGAAGTTGCCCCGAAAAACTCCCAGGCCGGCTGGCCCTTATGAAGCAGCAAATCACCAGCCTCAGTTTCAATAGCCCATCCGCGCGATGTCTGCGTAATGCCCGTGGCGGATGCTTTGGGTGAGGGCTGTTCGTAGACTGTCAGGGTCTCGATCTGGCGGGGGGGCAGGCTGTAAAGAAACTCGGCAAGCACCCAGCGAACACTGCCGTCCGGCCAATGGCATAGCGATTTGAAAGCTGCAGGCACGCTGTTGCCGTTGGCATCATTTACCCGGAACGTTGTTCCTGCCGGGTACTGGCCTTTGGCAAAAGGAATCCCTACAGAGAGCGGCTCGCTTACCCTGTGAATTCCGGATTCTTCCTTGAGGACAATATCAACCGATGTTGCCATTTCACACCTAATTCCTTTTATACAACACGCTAAAGCTGGCGCTTAATCCATCGCATTCCGGCCCTGGTTATCTGGCTCATCTCGATGTTCGAGTTCCAGGACAACAGGTCTCTCATATAGTGCTGACCTTCAAGATGCGTGAGGTAATTATAGGCCATGTTGCACTTGAAGTATGGGGTTTCCGTAGCCTGCATTGATAACCCGTAGCCATTAAGGAATACCGATGGCAAGTGGCCAAGGCGTCGCCTGCGGGTCCGGTTGGTGTCAGCAATCGCATAGAGGCTGCTATACATGCGGGTCACATCTTCATAGTTGCCAGACACCCGTGTCTCACCGAAATCCAAAACGTGAAGCTGACGGCTCTGATCAATAAGAACGTTATAGACAATGAAGTCCCCGTGAACCCTGCAAACGAAAGCTCCATTGTCAGCCAGAAAGGTCTGGGTATTCAGTTTCTCCAGAACAGGCAGAAACCTGGCCTCGATTTTGTCCAGTAACCGCTCGGGCAGAAGCTTTTCCTGCCGGATGTCCCGAATCTTGCGTTCGGTTGCGTGCAAGAGCCAGGCGGCTTTCGAGTTATCTGCGTCGTGGCTGGCTGAGGTTCTGTGGTAAAGCGCCAGCCATTGTCCAAGTTCTCCGACTCTGGAAAAAATCGTCTGCGGATCATTGAGGCGGTGGCCTCTCAGCCGGCCTAGCAAGTAAGTTGCATTCCAGAGCGTGTGGAACAGTTCATCGCCGTGAACGCGTTCGGTGGTGAGGGTGTTGGTGGCCGTATCAAAATCCACCAGGCGTATGGGGCTGACGTTTTCTGTGGCAACCTCTAGTTGCAGGCACCTTTGCAGCTCTCCGGCTTCGTCGGCCAGGCTCCGCTCACGGGTATGCTTGCGGTAAACCTCATTATTGATGAACCCGGTGCTTCTCGGGTTGATCTTGGCAGTGCCAGCATTACTTTGGTTCATTGCGAGCTTGCCTTGTTCTCTGGTGGTAACGGGCTCAGGCTAATGGTGTTCTGGGCTGCTCCCACGTTTTCGATCGCCCGGTTACATTGCCTGGGCTCACACTCCGCCATCACTGAAACCAGCGCAAACCGGCTTGCTCCACTTAATGTAGCCGGGATCTGCCATAACTTCGCATCGCGGTAGCTTTGGGCTGCGTAATCCCCAACCTGATACCACTGCAAAACAGCCACCTGCTGTCTGCCAACGCGGTTCTGATAGATTTTCACCTGCCCCTGGGTTTCTTGAACCAACCACTCCTCCGAATCAATGGGCGGCCGAAGGTAGGGCACCAGCTTATGATCGGTAGCGGCAGAGCGCTCACTTTGTGCCACTGATAGCCAGGCACCATCCGGCGTTGCCCAAACTTTGTGGTCGAGGTTATCCGGGAGCCGCAGCTGAAGGGGCAATTCGGAGGGCTGGCCGGGAATCATAGCCGCATTCGGTGGCGCCCAGGGGCTGGTTTCGTCACCGGAGAGTTGAACCACGTTGAGGGCGACCGGCCCCGCTATCAGGGCGACTAGAACCGCGAATAAACCTTTGCGTGAGAGTTGCTTTGCATCGGGTGCATTGATTTCTGTCCGGCGCTTTACCGGCGCGAAGTAGAGCGCAGGCAGAATAAAAACACCGTAGATTACCCAGCCCATCAGTTCATGGTCGGTCAGCAGTTCACTTTGCATCTCGGACTGATAGCCGATAACGACCAGAATGAAGATTCTCACCCAGTTGGCAATCAACCCGAGAACCATGGCAGCGGCCAGGAAGCACAGCCATCCTCGCCAGCGGTAGTCATTGAGGATAGACATCATGGCGGCGAGCAAGATGGAAATGGCAAAGTAGCGAATACCGGAGCAGCCATCGGCAATGACCAGGCGGCCATAGGGCAGGGTGATGCTGTTGCCTTCAATCAATGCGGTCATCCCGAACAATCGAACCCAGTTGCTCACCACGGCGCTGGCAATGGCGACCAGGGCGGGAATGACATCCGCCCAGATCGGCAGAGAAAGGGCGAGCAGGATAACGTAGGGAAGCAAGCGCAGCGCTCTGTGAAAACCCAGCAACGTCCAACTGGTGGCAAGCAGGCCGGCGGGTAGCATCAGATAGGTGAGGGTGTCTATTCTGACCAGCTCAAGTAAGGCCCAGACAAGCGTGGTGACTAACAGAATCAGGATGCCGGTTACCTGAAACCTGGATGCTGAAGGGGCTTGCGTATTGGTCGGCAACGGAGGGTGGATCAAGAGAAGCGCTACGTAGATAACCGCGGTGGCCAATCCATGGGCCAGTACCTGCTCAAACTCCAGCCATTCTGATGCCAGCCTTATCCAGGTTGGATAGAACAAAACTACGCTGACTGCAGTTACGATCAGGTACGGCAGGGCATAGGGCAGGTTGTCTAATGTCTTCCTTAACATCTTCTGTCCACCGGCATTGCTACAGCTTCAGAATACCGTTGTTTGTGACGACATAAAACAAATGTGCGCACAAAAAAGCCAGCCGAAGCTGGCTTTTCAGAAAGCCTAAGAATATCAGGCTTTTTGGCGACGACGGGCGGCACCAAGGCCGGCAAGTCCGAGGCCAAGTAGGGCGAGGGTGCCGGGTTCAGGTACCGGCACTGCGGATTCAAGGAACAGTACAAAGTCGTTGAAGTCCATGTCGCTGCTTGCGTAGGATTGGTCTTCCCAAGCTAAGATCCAACCATCCTTCCAATTGGTAGCACCGAAGACAGATCCGAGGTCTACATCATCACCCTTACCTTGGAATGCAACCATCTGCTGTTCATCATTTGGGTTTAGGGCATTTTGTGAATAGAGCGTGTATCCTCCCTGTCCCGCAATCGTAAGGAAGAAACCGAAGGTGTCGCCACCGAACTGGATCCCTGTGAAGTCCTCGGCGTTTTCACCGTCATACACTTTGCCATCGTCGGCTACGCCGAACACCTGACCTGTTCCTACACTGTCCGTCGCAGTGTCAAAAAGGGTGTACCGCTTGTTAAGGTTAAACGGGTCATTTGGATCATAAATGCCAACAGAGGTTAAGCCGTCGGTTGTGTTACCTGCGATCGAGGCTACATAGCGAGACTGGGTAGTGCCCGATTCAGTATTTTTCCAAAGGCTTGACGGTGTTGCCTGATCGGTTTGAACGTTTACTGAGCTGTCTCCGTCAACTGTAATGTCATTGAGGATAGTCTGTAGAGACTTCTCCCCATTTGCCTCATTGGTCTCAATGTAGACAGCGTTGGCCGCGGTTGTCCACGCTGTTAGCGCTATTGCAACAGTAATAAGTTTGAGTTTCATGGGTCTTCTCCGGTTGTGAAGCTCTAAATCCCTGTAGTTCGCTTTGCAACCAGGCTGTCTCTTCGGATACTGACCAGAGATCCTTGGCTTTCCGTCCCATCCTCGCGGGTGGTTTGGCTCCTGACCGGGATAAAACCCGATCTTCTCCTTGTATTAAGCGATTATCGTGCCAACCAGCTAACTGACTGAATTTCCGTTGAATTTCTTTGGCAGCCAAGAGACGTATGTAAAAGTTTTCGACAACCCAAAAAACAGGGCCGGTGCTTATAGCGATCCGGCCCTTCTGGTTCGTGTGGCAGAGACGTTTTGTCAGGATTTCTTACAAGGCTTTCCTGGCACTCTCCAGGTGGCTGGTGATGTCTTCGTTACCCGGCGCCAGTGCCAGCGCTTTTTCCAGGGTGGTGACCGCTTGCTGGTGGTTACCGGCCAGGTGCAGCACCCAGCCATAGGTGTCCAGTACGGCAGAGTTTTGGGGGGCCTGTTCACTGGCTCTGCGCGCGAGCTCCAGCGCCCGTTCGGTATCGTTTTCCCTCAGCAGCCAGGCCAGATTGTTCAGGGCAGCGATGTTGTTGGGCTGCTGCTCCAGAACATAGTCATAGTGGGTGGCGGCCAGCTCATTCTGGTTGTTGTTCATCAGCCAGTCGGCTCGGGCCAGGTTGGCGGCAATGCTTTGTGGTTCATGGTCCAGCCATTGGCTGGTGATTTCGCCTCGGGCTTCCGGGCCCTGGCTGGCTGCCAGGCGGAGCAGGGTGGGCAGAAGGGCGGTTTCCTTGCGTTCCTGCCATTGTTCCTTCAGGTACGTCCAAGCTGCTTCGGGTCCGTTTTGGGATTCCAGTATGGATGTCCTCGCCAGCACGGTTGCCGTAGTTACGCCGAGGTTGTCTTCCACGGCTTGCAGTTCTTCCAGCGCTTGCTGATGCTTGCCCTCAGCCTGCGAAACCCCCACGGCCAGCAGGGCCAGACCCTGGTTATCAGGTGCCAGGGCAACGGCTTCTGCCGCTTTGGCCCGGGCGGTCGGGTAGTCTTCTGCCTGAACTGCTGCGCGGGTTTCTGCAACCAGTAGCTGGCCAAGCAGGCGGTTTACGGCAATGGTCTCGGAGGTTTGCTCTTCTCCCAGCAGGGTGCGCACTTGCACCAGTTCTTCGATGGCCCGCTCGCGGTTTCCGGTGCGGGCCAGAATGGCGGCCAGTGCCAGTCTGGGTTGTGCCATTTCAGGGTGTTGCTGTGCCAGCTTTTCTATCCGCGCGGTAGCGGCGTCGGTATCCCCAAGGCGGCTGTCCGCCAGGCTGGCGAGTAGCACTGCCTGGGGCATATCGCCGTAGCCATTAACCAGTGAGTCCCTCAGTTCCTTAGCCTCGGTTTCTTCACCGCGGGCCAGCAACACATTCATGTAAGTGCCGGTGGTGTGCCAGTCTTCCGGCTGGGCGGCGAAAGCCATTCGCAGTTGGCCCAGTGCCTGCTCGGGCTGGTTGTTGCGCAGGTAGTGCTGGGCCAGGGCCAACCGCAAACGAGTGCGTTCGGGTTCGTTGCTGATGGCTTTGCTCAGGCTGGCCACTCCGTCACTTTCCTTCCCGGGCAGGCTCAGGGCCAGAATGCCGTGCATGGCAATGATTTCGTTGTCGTCCGGCCGGGCCTGCATGGCCCGTTCAAGTGTTTTCAGCGCTTCTTCCCGTTCGCCCTGGTCGATTTGTGCCATGGCAGCGGCGCGCAGGAAGGGGGTTGGTGTGGTTTCAGGGTCAAGGTTCTCGGTCAGCAAGCGAGCGCCTTCATCCAGCTCGCCGGTGCCGGTTTCAAGAGCCCCGAGCATCAGGGCCGCCTGCTGGTTTTCCGGGTCCAGCTTCAGCATGTCCCGGAGAATGGTTTTGGCCTGGTCGACGTTGCCTTCACGTAGCGCCGCTACCGCAGCTTCGCCTTGCTCCCGGGCACCGGAATTCTGGTTGTCGGCCAGAATTTTGTTGTAAACCTGGGCTTCGGTAATCTTGCCCTGCTCGGTCAGCACCCGGGACAGTGCCGTCAGTACTTGCCGGCGCACCGGCAGGAAAACATCAGACGTCGGCATGCTGCCTGCGGCGTTTGTCAGTGTGGCTGCGGCGTTTTCCAGGTCGTTCTCCCGGTATTGGGCCATGCCTTTCCAGTATTGCACCTCTGGCTCGGGCTGGTTTCTCGCCATCCAGTCATCGGCGCTGCGGATGGTTTGTGAGGTCTGGTTCAGGTCCATCTGGGTTTTCAGGGTGCCGGTCACGGCATCCAGGTTCGACGGGTTGTTGTCCATCAGGCTGCGATACAGGGACAGCGCTTCAGCCTTGTCTCCGGACAAGCGCAGGGTTTCAGCGCGAACCAGCGACGCCCGTAATTGTTCCTGGGGGTTGGAAGCATTGTGAAGGGCCAGGGTCTCGGTGGCTGAAAGGTGTTTGCCCTGGTTTACGTAGGCTTCGGCCAGTGGAATGGCCACCTGTGAGGCATGGTCTTTCAGCCAGGGTTCCAGCAGTTCGGAGGCCTGCCGGGACGCGCCTATCTGCAGATACAGTTCAGCCAGGTGGACGATATGGCCAACGTTATCCGGCTCTGCCTGTACCGCGTTTCTTACTTCCAGCAAGGCGGACCGGTACTGGCCCTGGTCTGCGTAGGTTTCAGCCCTTGTAATATGGGACGTTGCCTCGTTGGATGTGCTCTGGTTATTGCAGCCAGTCAGAACCGGTAACGGCAGCAGCAGGGCGCCGGCAAGTAGCAGTGTTGTGAGCCGAGGCTTTGTTAGATTATTTGTTGTTGTATGCACGGTATCTGCTCCTTGATAACGATAGGCAAAATAGCGGGTAAATGGGTCAGGAGGCGGGCGACTCCGCCGAGGTTTCTATCCTGTATTTGTCGGTGAGGTTGTACAGGGTGGGGCGCGTGACCCCCAGTAACCGGGACGCCTGGGACATGTTGAACGAGGTGCAATGAAGAGCCTGGAGAATGGCTTGTTTCTCGGCTTGTTCCCGTACCTGTCTCAGGTTCAGCTGGTTGACCGATTCACCCTCGCCAGTGCTTAACTGCAGGTCGCCGGCGCTTACCCGTTTTCCATCGGCCATGATGATGGCGCGCTTCACCTTGTTGATCATTTCCCGGACATTGCCCGGCCAGGCATAGCTGGTGATGGCCTGCACGGCGTCTTCCGAAAAGCTCAGGTTTGGCCGGTCCAGTTGCTTGCCCAGGCTTTTCAGTAACGACTGGGCAATTACCAGGGCGTCTCCGTCCCGCTCGCGCAGGGCGGGTACATCGAGCGTTATCTCGCTGATGCGGTAATAGAGATCTTCCCGGAATTCTCCCTGTGTAATCAGTTCCTGAACGTTCCTGTGGGTGGCGCACACTACACGTACGTCCACCGGAACCGGCTTTACCGAGCCTACCCGGTCAACAACGCGTTCTTGCAGGAAGCGCAATAGCTTGGCCTGCAGAGCCATGGGCATATCGCCTATTTCGTCCAGGAACAGGGTGCCGCCGTTGGCGCTTTCGATTTTTCCCTTCTTGGCCTGGGTGGCGCCGGTGAAGGAGCCTTTTTCAAAGCCGAACAGCTCGCTTTCCAGCAGGTTTTCAGGGATGGCTGCACAGTTGATGGCGGCGAAGGGCTGGTCTGTCCGGTGGCTCAGATCATGCAGGGCCCGGGCCAGCAGTTCCTTGCCGGTACCGGTCTCGCCGGTAATCAGGGTGGTTACGTCGGTGGGGGCGACTTTCTCGATGGTTCGGCAGATCTCCATCATTTCAGGACTGGCGGAGACAATCCCTTTTATGCTGGCGCCGTTGGTCTGGCCGATGAGTTCGCGGTTTTCCTGTTCCAGCTCTGCCAGCCGGAAGGCCCGGTTAACCACAAAGGTCAGTATGTCGGCGTCCAGGGGCTTCTGGTAAAAGTCCGAGGCGCCCATACCGATCGCCTTTACGGCGTTTTCCTTGTCTTCCCGGCCTGTCACCACAATCACCTTGGTCATCGGGGCCAGCCGGAGGATCTCTTCCAGAAGGGCAAAGCCCTCGGAAGCACCACCAGCGTCGGGCGGCAGGCCAAGGTCCAGTGTGATTACCTGAGGTTCCATGCGGCGCAGCGCAGTCAGTGCGGAATCGCGGTCAGCCGCAACCGAAACCTCGATTTGGTCACTGAAGCACCAGCGCATCTGGCTTTGCAGTCCGGGGTCGTCCTCTACTATCAGTAGTCGCTTCACAACAACAATCAATCCTTTGTTTGTCTCTTGTTACGATTCTTAACTTAATATTGACGGTTTGCAATGTTTGAATTTGTGAAAGTCTGCAAAACGTCAATTAGTTGACGCCTTGTTTGGGTGTGGGGTTCGTAGTGGCCGGCAAATACTTGGCGTTCTGCTGGGTAGAAGCCGCAACAGGTAAGCGGACAGAGAAGCAGGAGCCCACGCCCGGCTCACTGGTTACATCAATACTGCCCCCGAGTTCCCGGATGTATTCCCGGGCCTGGTAGGCGCCAATTCCCATGCCGGTCAGCCCCTTGGTGCTGGCAAAGGGTTTGAAGAGCTGGGTGCTGATAAACTCTTCGGTCATGCCGCAGCCGGTGTCCTGGATAAACATCACAACGTTGCCCCTGGCAGGCTTGAGGTTGATGGTGATCTCGCCATCGGGCGGGGTGGCATCCTGCGCGTTCTGGATCAGGTGGCCCAGCACGCTGCGAAGCTGCTCCTTGTCGGCCCGAACCATGATGGGGGCCGGATTGCCCATCAGGCGGGGTGCGGGGCTGCGTCGGCTGTTGTGTTCGATTAATTCCTCAAGCAGCCCGGTCAGGTCCAGGCTGGTATCGGTGGCCTGGTCCGGAGTGGTATGTGGCTTCCGGATGTGGTCTACCAGGTTTGACATTTTGCGAACCGCGTGGTCTGTGGTTGCAATCATGTCGTCAATGAACGCTGGATTGTCCCGGTGCTTCGGCGCGTTTTTCACCAGCAGGGAGAGCTGGGCGATCAGGGTTTTCAAGTCATGCACCATAAACGCGGAGGCCCTGTTTAAAGCCTCGAACTGCATAGCGCGGGACAACCGGTTCTGGGCATCAGTCTGGGCCAGCAGGTTACAGGTTTGCCGGGCCACCACTTTGATCAGGTCAAAGTTTTCCCAGTTCAGCTCTACGTGAGCATAGGGCTTGCCAACCAGGGCGATCCCGTACAGTTCGTTACCAAGGTAAAGCGGTATCACCAGCCAGGCATCCGGGGTGTTCCGGATTATGTCCGGCAGCTCCATCAGGTCATACCGGATAGGGTCTTCCTGATACTCCTGAAGGTCGATAATCCATTCCTGTGCCCGGAAAAAGCGCACCAGGTCGGAATCGTCGTCAATAATGGTGTATCGGGGAGTGGCCAGGTTGGCGCTGGCCTTCATTGCATAACCGGCCTGGTCATCTTTCAGCCAGATAGCCCCGGAGTTGCTTTCCACCAGCCCGGCCAGAATTCGAATCACCCGCTCCGGCAAGGGTGGTTCGTCACTGAGATTGGCCAGTTCCCGGGTCATTTTCAGCCACTCTTCACGATAATCGTATTTGTAGTCGAAGAAGTTCTGGCTGATAAACACCATCAGGCGGGCGCGCACCCGGCGGGACATCAGCAGGGTGACCAGGAAAGCTATGGACACGGTAATTAACAGCACCTGCAGGGCCTCGCCCCACTGGCCCCCAAAGGCCCGCACATAGTAACCGCCGACGGCCAGCAGGAGCAGGTAGCCGGCTGCCAGAATCAGGGTGCCGGCATGGAAAACGGCGGAGCGGGATAGCTGGAAGTCGACCGGTTGTTTCCGGGTGTTGATCACATTGATGGCAAACAGCGGCATCAGCGCCGCATTCACAAAGCCCCGGGCATTCCAGAATGCCTCAGATACCTTGCCGAACAGAAGGGCATCGGCGTACATGAAAAAGTCGAAAGCGAACAGGGTCGCTATGCCAATACAGAGGTATTTAAGGCTGGAGCGGCCAAAAGCGGGGGAGTTTCTCCAGATCTGTTCAACCAATGAAAGCCCGAGCAAAGACAGGGCAATCTGGCCCAGCAGCATGGTTTTGCCGTTGACGATATCAACATTGAAGACAAATTCGATGGCGCCGAGGGTTATCAGTGTGACGATAAGCACAAAGGTCGCCGCACCAAGCACCTTCTTCATCTGGCCTGCCAGCCGGCCTTGCCGGAAGGCGGTTCGAAGCATGGCAAACAGCAAGAGGATCCAGGCGGTGTCGCGCAGTAATTCCAGCAGATAGCGGATCAGGAACCCTGGGTGGCCCCAGATATCCTGCGCCACCAGTGTGCCGGCCCAGAGGGTGGTCACGAAGGCAGCCAGGAACAGCCCGCGGTCGATATCCCGGCGCAGGTAGCGGGTGGCAACAAATACAGACAATACCGCGAATACTGCCGCGGCAGAGCCATAGCTGATCAGGCTGAAGTCCCTGAGCATCCGGTCAATCCTTGAACCGTAGTTCTGTACTTATTTTGTACAGAGTATCCCTGTTCGCCGCTTTCCGTCTATCAAATTCCGGAAAATCGGCGCCCGTTCACCGTCAAGGTTACACCGGGCGCTTGTTGTTGCGGTAGTAGCGGAAGATTTCTTTCAGGGGGCGCTTGGGCTTGAAGCCGAACTCCCTGGCAAAGGCTCGCCCGTCAATCACCACCGGGTACTTGAAGAAAGCCAGCAGGTAGTGTGGGAAGCTTTTCAGGTTCAATAGCCGGGCAATGGCTTTCGGCACAATGGGTGGCACAGACAGAATCGGAATGCGCTTGCAGCCGCACATTTTCAGGGCTTGCTGGTAGGCTACCCAATCGTGGGGCGCCACGTTGAATACGCCTTTAACCGGCTGTTGCCAGGCCAGCACGATGGCATCGGCCATGTCGTCAATATGGATGAACTGCATCATCGGCGAAAAACCTGCCAGCACCGGCGCCCGTTCACTGGAGAGCAGGGCGCTCATGGTGTTGCGTACACCCGGGCCGACGATGTTGCAGGGCCGCAGAATGGTGATGTTCAGCTCCGGATACCGCCACAGGTAGATGTTGGCCAGGTTTTCCAGTTCCACGGAATCCACCAGGTCTGCGCTCAGCCCGGCACTTTTCAGGGGGGCTGCCTCGTCAATCAGCGCCGGGTTGTAGGCCATGGCGCCATACACGTGGAAGGTGGAGAGGATAATCACCCGTTTGATGCCGTATTTGTGGGAGAGGTCCAGTAGCCTCTGGGTGCCCAGTACGTTGGCGTTGTAGCGGCGCATCCGGGTCAGTTCGCTGGTCATCAGCCGGCCCAGGTGGATAACGCCGTCAAACCGGTATTGCCGGAACAGGTCCTCGAAGCCGCGTTTGTTCAGGTCGATGCAGTAGCTGGGAATGTCATCGCCCAGGTACACCTGCTGCCGGAAGTCCACCGCGACAATGTCGCAGTTATCGCTCAGGCGGTTAATGACTTGCTGGGTGAGGGCGCCGGCTGCACCGGTCACCAGGATTCTGGGCTTGCGTTGCTCAGACATCAGAACAGCCCCTCCCGCTCGCTCAGGCCTTTGTCGATCAGTTTGCGGATTTCTGTCTTGACCGCTTCAACGCGCTCGGTCACCTGTTCTTCCGGAATCTCGCTGTTGTCGAAGTACATGGGTTCGCCAAAGTTCAGGCGCACTTTCACCGGGAAGATCACCGGTAGCGCCACCGGTACGTAGGGCACGCCCAGCGCCTTGGCCAGGGGTTTGATGTTGGCAATGGCCGGAATGGTTTCTTCGCAGCCGACAACGCCCACGGGCACAATTGGGGTGTTGTATTTCATCGCCAGATGCATGAATCCGTTGCCAAAACGTTGGAGCTGGTAGCGGTCCCGGTAGAGTTTGCCGGAGCCCCGAACCCCTTCAGGGAAAACGATGACGGCTTCATCGTTCTCCAGCATCTTGGCGCAGTTGATGGGGTCGCCCAGCACGGCGCCCACATCGTTGAGCAGGTTGCCCAGCCATGGGACGGTCGGGAAGAAGCGCTCGATCATGGCTCTGGGTATGCGAGGCTGGTCCGGGCGGGAAGCCAGCGCATAGCCGATCAGCAGGCCGTCCAGGGGCAGCTGGCCGGAATGGTTGGCGATCAGCAATACCGGGCCTTCCGCTGGAACCTTTTCCACGCCGGAGGCCTCTACCCGAAAGTATTTCTCGTAGATTTGCCGGGTGAGGGTGAAGCCGTACTTAACGGCATCGTTGTTGAATCCCCAGGGGTCGTAGCCAAGGCTGCCGATGGGTTTACGAATTCGGTTCAACTGCGCTTCCAGCTCCGCCGGAACCAGTCGGGATTTCAGATAAGATGCCAGGCCCATGCCCGCTCCCTGTGTTGACGATTACTTCAGGCCGTCAGCCGCGACCAATGACAACGCCGAGTGTGTGGCTTTGGCCCTCATTTAATACCCGGTAGTCCGTGGCTGCATTGGCCGTTTCGACACACACCATTTTTTGCCAGCCAGTGCCAGGAAAGTCAGAAAGTCTTAAGGCTTTCCCGGGGCCGGGGTTCCACACTACCGTGGAATCACTGCCAACAGATGTCAGTTTGCGTTTTCCCGCGGGGGTGACCAGGGTCAGTGGCTCTGCCGATTCGTAGATGCGGTCAGTTTCACCGTCGAAATAAACCGGGCCTTCCTGTTCAAAGTAGTCCCAGTCTTTCAGGGTATCCATATATTGGCTGTGGCCCAGCCCCAGTAAACGTGTGCGGCTGATGTCCGAGGTTGGCAGATAGGTGTGCAGGGCCTGGCTCAGGGCCAGCGGGTCTTTGGATAGATTGGTGGTGGTCAGGGCAATCTGGCAGCCGCGGACTGAAAAGCTGAAGGTGATCAGCGCCAGCGCATGGCCATCCCATTGGTCTGCGAAGTCGTCATTAGCATTCAGGGACAGGCTGATTTCCACTTCGTGGGCACTTTCCCGGACATCTTCCAGCCGCCAGAGGGCAGTGCGGGCGAAGCCGTGGGCTGAGGGTGTATGCACCCGTTTGCGGATCTCCGGCGGGTTGCGGGCCGGGTCGCCAAACCAGGGCCAGCACACAGGAATGCCTCCGCGGATGGCACGGCCCGGTTCAAATCGGGCGGTATCACTCAGCCACAGCCAGTTGGTGTCGTCGTTTACGGCAAAGTGGGTGAGGTGCGCGCCCTGCAGAAACACTGTAGCGCTGAATACCGGATGATGAACCTCCAGGGCTTCCAGCTGGCCAATGGTTTTCCAGCGGGTGAACGACCATTGGCCCGGGGTGACGGAGACCGGCGGAGTGTGGCTGCTTTCAGGCATGGCGGGTGGTTTTTCCTTAAGTGTATCTTCTTATCCGCAGAGTAAATTAAATACGGCTTACCGGCGAGTTTGACCCTACAATAGCCGGAAAATTCCGCGAGGCCCCACCATGCATTCAGACACCGACCAGGCCATTATCATTCCGTTTCCGGACCCTGTACTGGAACGTGCTGCCGATCAGCTCGAACAGGTTGCCGGTGACGAACTGATAAGCACCGTTACCGGGGCAGATGTTCAGCCAGCGATTGATGACTTCTGGCTGGATGAGCTGGCAGATGGTTTGAGTGAATCGGCCTGGATGGAGCTGGACCTTACCCCCCGGTTGCCGGCTGGTTTGCTGGCGGCGTTGCGCAACGAAGTAGCCATCCTGGATAAAACCGAGGCCATGAGCCGCGCCGGTATCGGCCGGGGCTCGGACCTGGTGAAAGACCGCAGTGTGCGCCGCGACAAGATTGCCTGGCTGGATGGTTACAGTGAGCCTCAGCGTTTGTTGTTCGAGTGCCTGGAACAGATAAGGGAAGGTCTGAGCCGGCGTCTGTATCTGGGGCTCAAGCGGTTTGAGGCCCATTACGCCACCTATCACCCCGGCGATTTCTACAAGCGCCACCTGGACAGCTTTCGTGGCCGTGCCTCCCGGGTGGTCAGCCTGGTGTTGTACCTGAACGAGGATTGGGGGCTGGAAGATGGCGGAGAACTGCGGGTGTTCTCTGCAGCTGATTCCGGGCAGATGGTCGGGCAGGTGCGTCCGGAAGCAGGCAGGGCGGTGCTGTTCCTGAGCGAGCAGGTGCCCCATGAGGTTCTGCCGGCAAGGCGCACCCGTTACAGCATTGCCTGCTGGTTCCGGCAGGATGAAGTGCCATTACCGCTATAGGCCGTTGTAGTCCTGAAACCCTTCTGATACTATTCGCGCCGCTTTCGGGGAAATGTCCCGAAACGCCGTTATGGTGGCCCCATTGGTGCCTCCGCAACATGAAACCGTGAACCCGGTCAGGCCCGGAAGGGAGCAGCCGAAGCGGTGGATGTGTGTGCCGGGGGATTGCTGGTGGGGTCACCCCCAGATTTTTCCCTCGTTGTTCTTTCTTTCCGATTTTTCTCTATTTTCCTGTATCGCTTTGTGAACCGTTTCACAATTGAGCGTTATGTGGCCCTGTTGGCACTTATCCCTGTCTATAGTGTTTTTGGCATGCTGCCCATTGGGTATTGTGCCGTTGCCCGAACACAACAAAGACAAAAAGGGAAACACATGAAAAGTGCCAAAACAAAAGCAGTTGTAACGGCGGGTGTACTGGCGGCAGCAATGACTGCCCAGCCGGCTTCCGCATGGTGGTTCAGTAAGCAGGATACCTATACCCAGACCGAGCATCCGATTGTCCTGGTGCACGGGTTGTCAGGCTTCAATAAGCTGTTTGGCCTGGTCTCCTATTTCAACGGAGTGCCGGATGAACTGGCGGAAAGCGGGGCGGAAGTCTTTGTTCCCCAGGTGTCTGCTGCCAACTCTACCGAGATCCGTGGTGAGCAGTTGCTGGCCCAGATTGAAGAATATATAGCAGTAACCGGGGCCGAGAAGGTGCACCTGATTGGCCACAGCCATGGCGGCCCAACCATTCGCTATGTGGCGGGCGTGCGGCCAGACCTGGTGGCTTCGGTATCCAGTGTCGGTGGCGTTAACTGGGGCACCCCGCTGGCAGATACCCTGAATAACGGCAGCCTGGACGGACTGGGAGACTGGTTTTTCGGCTTGATCGATACCTTCTCAGGCGGTGGCGGCCTGCCGCAAGACACCGCAGCGGCCATCCAGTCACTGAGCACCGAGGGCAGCCTGGCCTTCAACACCGAATTCCCGGCAGGCCTTCCTTCTTCGTACTGCGGCAACGATGGTGCACAGGAGGCCAACGGTATCCGTTATTACTCCTGGGGCGGCAACAAAGCGGTCACCAATGTTCTGGACCCGAGCGACCTGCTGCTGGGTGCCCTGACTCCCGTCTTTGACGAACCCTCCGACGGCATGGTGCCGTCCTGCAGCATGAAGCTTGGCAAGGTGCTGGGTGTGGATTACCGCCACAACCACCTGGACGAAGTGAACCAGGTGTTGGGGCTGGTAGGGCCGTTTGTGACAGATCCGGTTCAGCTGTACCGGCAACAGGCAAACCGTCTCAAGAATCTTGGCCTCTGACACTGCCGATAACCGAAGGCGGGCCCCTGCGGCCCGCCACGGATCGATTTTATGAACCATAAACGATTTGCTGTATTGGCTGGCCTGCCGCTTATATTCGGAGCAGTCGGCTGGTGGCTTATGCCGGGTCCCGTCAAGACGGCCCCGGAGCCAGTCTCATCGGTAGTAGAGCAGGAGCATCAGAAACCGGCAGCTACTGCTGGTTCAACGGGTTCCGCGCTGGTGCCCGGTAATGTGAATCATCCTGCCTTACCCCGTGATGACCGCGTTTCTGACATTGAAGTGGACGGACAGGTGCGCCTTGATATGAATGGCAACCTGGTGCTGGACCGCCAGCTGCGCCGTTACCTGGATTTCTTTATCGGGCTGACGGGGGGCGCCTCCCATTACGAAACCCTGAAGGCCCGCCTGGCGTCTGAGCTCAAGGCACAGGATTTACCTCCGGAGATTCAGCGACAGGTGCTCGCCATTCTTGATGACTACCTGTCGTACCGGAAAGCAGCGGAAGCGATGGCCAGTAACGAACACCACAGCGTTGACGACGTTCGCCAGGCCCTGGGCCAGATTCATGACCTGCGCCGGGAGCATCTCGGCCCGGATGTGGCGGAAGGCTTTTTTGGTGAAGAAGAGCGCCGGTTGCAGGTGATGCTCGACCGCCAGAAGATTCTCAGCGACGAAAGCCTGACAGCTTCCGAGCGTGACCGCGCCCTGGCGCAGCTGGACCAGCTGTTGCCAGAGTATTCCCGTGAACTCCGTCGCCGGTCCCGAACCGTGGTCGAAACGGCCATGCAGGTGCAGCAACTGCGGGAGCAGGGAGCTTCGGAAGCCGAAGTGCGGGAGTTGCGTTTACAGGCCTATGGTGCGGAAGCTACCGAACGCCTGGCACGGCTCGACCAACAGCGGAATCAGTGGCAGAACCGGCTGGGTGAATACCGGCAGCAAAAGGCCCTGATCGACAATAACGAAGGCCTGGCTCCGGCCGACCGGCAGGCTGCGGTGGAAGCCCTGCGGGAACGGATCTTCACCGAAGAGCATGAACGCCGGCGAATTCGCGCCCTGGAGCGCACGGCCGGCTTGGATTCATAGCCACGTCATCCTTCTTCTGAAACCGGGTCCATGCTAGAGTTAAGCGCATTTTTCACAGCAGTTGACGGAACATGAGCTATCAGGTTTTAGCCCGGAAATGGCGCCCCCGTACGTTTGAAGACATGGTTGGGCAGGAACACGTGCTGCAGGCACTTGTTCACGCACTGGAACACCAGCGCCTGCACCATGCGTATCTGTTCACCGGTACCCGGGGTGTGGGTAAAACCACCATTGGCCGCCTGCTGGCCCGGTGCCTTAACTGTGAAACCGGCATTACTCCGAACCCCTGCGGCGAATGTGACAGCTGCAAGGAGATCCTGGAAGGCCGGTTTGTCGATCTTATCGAAATCGACGCCGCATCCCGCACCGGCGTGGATGACATGCGCGAACTGACCGATAACGTTCAGTACGCACCCAGTCGTGGCAGGTTCAAGGTGTACCTCATCGACGAGGTGCACATGCTCACCAACCAGTCCTTCAATGCGTTTCTGAAAACCCTGGAAGAGCCGCCGGAGCACGTGAAGTTCCTGCTGGCCACCACCGATCCCCAGAAACTGCCGGTTACCGTGCTGTCCCGCTGTTTGCAGTTCAACCTCAAACGGATGACGCCGGAACACATTGTCGGCCACCTGAAACACGTGCTGACAGAAGAAACCATTCCGTTTGAAGAGCCGGCCCTGTGGCTGCTGGCCCGGGCAGCCGATGGCAGTATGCGGGATGCCCTGAGCCTGACCGACCAGGCCATCGCCTTCGGCAACGAGAACCTCAGTGCCAGCGATGTCAGTAATATGCTGGGTACCATCGACCAGCGGGACATTGAACGGATAGTCAGTACCCTGGTAGAGCGGGACGGCCCCGGGTTGCTGGCGGAAATCAGTCGGATTTCCGAATTTGCGCCGGATTACGGGGTCATCCTGGCCGACCTGCTTTCCCTGTTCCATCGCGTGACCATGGAGCAGGTAGTGCCGGGCAGTGCCGATAATGCGCTGGGTGATGCCGCCCAGGTGCAGGCGCTGGCCAGGCAGCTGAGTGCCGAAGATGCCCAACTGTTCTACCAGACCGCCCTGATCGGCCGCAAAGACCTCGCGGTAACGCCAGACGCCCGCATGGGTTTTGAAATGACCATGCTGCGTATGCTCGCGTTCCGGCCAGGGGCTGACCGTCGTGAGCCGCCAGCAGTGACTTCCGGTAACACGGAAAACACCGGCCGCGCCGAACCGGAGCCTGACCCTGGCCCGGTATCGCCCCCGGTAGCGGAACATCCGCAACCTGAGCCGCAGCCCGTAGCGCCATCTCCGGAGCCTGAACCGGCGCCTGCGCCCGCACCGGAGCCAGCGGCAGAATCCATGCCGGAACCACCGGTTATGGATACCCCGCCCTGGGAGGATGAGCCGGAACCCCCGTATTATGATGAGGTGGCGCCGGATCCAATGGTAGCGCAGGAGCCAGTCAGCGAACCGGAACCCCGTAGCCCGCAGCCGGTCGAGACACCGGAGGCTGTAATCGAGCCGGATCCGGAGCCCGAATCCGTAGCGCCTGCCGAACCGGTTAACCCGGACGGCTTTGTCTGGGAACGTGACTACCGGCAGCTGGAAATCACCGGCATGCCCGGCAACCTGGCCAGCTACAGCGCCATGGCCATGGACGGGCAAACCGTGGTGCTTACCCTGGATGAAGGCCATGCCCGGCTGCTGAACGCCCGACACGAAGAAAAAATTGTGGCGGCCTTGAGATCCTACTTTGGCGACGCCACACAGTTAAAGATAGAGCAGGGCATTCCCGGGCCCCATACTCCGGCGGCGTTTGAAGAGCGCCAGCGGGTCGCCCGGCAGAAAGCCGCAGAAGCTGCCATCCGGCAAGATCCGGTGGTGCAGAGCATCGTTGAACGATTTGAAGGACGGGTGGTAGAAGAATCCATCCGCCCCGCAGAGACAGGCAGGAGATAAGCAGATGATGAACAATATGGGCGACCTGATGAAAAAGGCCCAGCAGATGCAAGAGCAGATGCAGAAGGCCCAGGAAGAAATCGCCAAGGCGGAAGTGACTGGAGAATCCGGCGCCGGGCTGGTGAAGGTCACCATGAACGGTCGACACGACGTCAAAAAGGTAGAGATCGATCCTTCCTTGCTGTCCGAAGACAAGGAAATCCTGGAAGACCTGCTGGCCGCCGCGGTGAACGATGCCGTTCGCCGGGTAGAGGCCAACCAGAAGGACAAAATGTCCGGCATGATGTCTGGCATGGGCATGCCGCCCGGCTTCAAGATGCCGTTCTGACGCCAGCGTGCCATCGGAATTGAGGAGTATTCATGGCATTCAGCCCCCTGGTTGATGAATTGGTGGAATCACTCCGGTGTTTACCCGGAGTAGGCCAGAAAACCGCCCAGCGTATGGCCTTTCACCTGCTGGAACGGGGTCGTTCCGGCGGCACCCGGCTGGCCGGCGCTCTGAGCCAGGCTATGGACGGTGTGCGCCGCTGCGACAGCTGCCAGAACTTTTCCGATACCGACATCTGCCAGATCTGCGAAAAGCCCGAACGCCGCACCGGTACCCTGTGTGTGGTCGAGAGCCCGTCAGATCTGCTGGCTATCGAGCAGGCCGGTGACTACCGGGGCAGCTACTTTGTGTTGATGGGGCACTTGTCGCCCATCGACGGCGTCGGCCCGGAAGAAATCGGCATTGAACGTTTGCTCCGGCGGGTGCGCGAAGAAGGCGTTACCGAGCTGATCCTGGCCACCAACCCCACGGTGGAAGGTGAAGCCACAGCCCACTATATTGCCGACCGACTGGATGGCCAGAATATCCTCATTACCCGGCTGGCCCACGGTATTCCGGTGGGTGGCGAGCTGGGTTACGTTGACGGTTTTACCCTCACACACGCCTTCCGGGGCCGTAAACCCCTTTCCGAATAACTCCAGGTTTTCCTATGACAGATAGCCCATTGGCCGCACCGGTTCCCCCGGCCCCCGAGACTGTCCGCTGGCTCAGCAACCCGGCGGAGCTTGATCAGTGGCTGGAGCAGCTGGCGCCCGGCGCGCCGGTGGCGCTGGATACTGAATTTGAACGGGTCTCCACCTTTTACCCCATCCCCGGCCTGGTGCAACTGGGCGGGCAAGGGGAGTACTGGCTGATAGACCCCGACGTAGCCGAAGGCTCGGCAGGGTTCCGCACTATGCTGGCAGATCCGGCTCGCCCGAAGCTGTTGTACGCCATGAGCGAAGACCTGGAACTGTTTCGCCACTGGCTGAACGTGGCACCGGCCGGGCTGCTGGACCTGCAGATTGGCGCCGCCATGGCCGGTGCCGGGTTCTCGCTCGGTTATGCCAAACTGGTGGAAACCCTGTTCGGAGAAGTCCTCGACAAATCCGTTACCCGCTCAGACTGGGTGTCCCGCCCGCTGTCACCTGAGCAACAGCGGTACGCCATAGACGACATCCGCTTTCTGGAGCCCCTGTACAACTGGGTGATTGAAAAGCTGCAGCAGCGGAACCTGAAGCAGGCCCTGGCCGAGGAATCCCAGCGCTTTGCCGATGAAGCCGCAGGCCAGGAAGATCCGGAGCAGCATTACCTGAAACTTCGCGGTGGATGGGCTCTCACCCGGGAGCAACAGGCCGTTTTGAGGTTGCTGGTGGCCTGGCGGGAGCGGGAATGCCAGAAGGTCGACCGCCCCCGAAACCGCGTGCTGAACGATGGCCTGCTGATTGCCATCGCCGAACGCCTGCCGGGTTCACTGAGAACGCTGAACGACATCCAGGGCGTTCCCGGCGGTATCGTAAAACGCTATGGCGAGCACCTGCTGGAACTTGTCCGCGAAGGTCGGGAAGCCGATAATGCCAACCTCGAGCCAATCCCCCGGCCCCTGAGCCGGGACCAGCAAGCTGTCTATAAAAAGGTAAAGCGTTGCTTTAATAAAGTGGCGGAAGATCTTGATATTCCAATAGAACTTCTGGCTCCCAGGAAGCGTATCGAGAAGGTGTTGCAAGACGGCACCCTGGCCGGAAACGAATTTTTTCAAGGCTGGCGAGGCGAACTGCTGAAGCCGGTCGAAACCGACATCGAGGAACTTCTCAGACCATGACAGACCGTGAATTCGTTTCGGTGTTTCGCAGCAGCAAGAAGATAGACACCTATATCTACGTACGCCGCGGCCAGGTTTGGGACGATCTGCCGGAAGCATTGCGGAGCATCTTCGGCAAGCCGGTCCATTCGATGGACCTGCTGCTGACACCGGACAAAAAACTGGCCCGCACTAGCGGGAAAGAAGTCCTTGAAGCTATCCACGATAAATCCTTTTTCCTCCAGATGCCGGAAGAGCAGGAAACCTATATCGTCGATTTCAAGCGCAAGATCGAGCAGCGTCAAAAATGATTGCCGAGATTCCCTTCTGGCAGCGCAAGCGCCTGGATGAAATGACGCCGGCCGAATGGGAATCCCTGTGCGATGGCTGCGGCCTGTGCTGCCTGCAGAAGCTGGAAGATGAAGACACCGGCGAGGTGTACCATACCGACCTCGCGTGCCGGTATATGGACCTGGAAACCTGCCGCTGTACGGTTTACAGCGAGCGCCTGAAAAAGGTACCGGCGTGCACGGTGCTGACGCCGGATACGGTGAACGAGTACCACTGGATGCCGCAAACCTGCGCTTATCGCACCCTGGCAGAAGGCCGGCCGCTGGCGGACTGGCACCCGCTGCGAAGCGGCGATCCGGATTCCGTGCACAGGGCCGGTGTTTCAGTACGGGGCAAGGTGGTCTCTGAAGACGCCGTTGCCGAACAAGACTGGGAAGAACATATCATTCACTGGATTTTGTAATGATCGATACTGACGCCTCACTGGCATACGGGATTTTCTGGGCGGCTTACGCCGTTGCGTTTGTCGTGTTGTTTTACATGATGAAAGCGCTGTTCCGCCTGCTACCACTTTACGGGCTGCGCACCTTGCTGCTGGCAGCACTGGTTGTGTTGCTTCTGACCCCCGTGGAATCACCGGAAGTGGCAGGCTGGTATATCCCGGCCTGGTTGTTCGCCGGCTACGAGCTGATTCTTGGTGACATCAGCGCGGCCGGTTCCGCCATATTCAACTTCACCGTGGCATCGCTGGTGATGCTGCTGGTGTGGATACTGGATCTCGTTCGCTACCGCCTGGTACGCAAATAATTTTCATAGAAACCAAACAGGACACAGACCCATGAAATTTACCGGTACCGAAAAATACGTAGCCACCGATGACCTGCAGATGGCTGTTAACGCAGCGATCGCGCTTCAGCGCCCGTTGCTGATCAAAGGCGAGCCCGGCACCGGCAAAACCCTGCTGGCGGAAGAAATGGCGGCGGCCCTGGGCATGCGCCTGATTCCCTGGCACATCAAGTCCACCACCAAGGCCCAGCAGGGCCTGTACGAGTACGACGCGGTCTCCCGCCTGCGGGATTCCCAGCTGGGCGATGAGAAGGTCAAAGACATTCGTAACTACATCGTCAAAGGCAAGCTGTGGGAAGCCTTTGAGGCCGACGACCAGGTGGTGCTGCTGATCGACGAAATCGACAAGGCCGACATCGAATTCCCGAACGACCTGTTGCTGGAACTCGACCGGATGGAGTTCTTCGTTTACGAAACCCAGGAGTTCGTCAAAGCGAAGAAACGCCCGATTGTGGTTATCACCAGTAACAACGAAAAAGAACTGCCAGACGCCTTCCTGCGCCGTTGCTTCTTCCACTACATCAGCTTCCCGGACCACGACACCATGCAAGACATCGTGGACGTGCATTTCCCGGGGCTGCAGCAGCAAGTGGTGCGGGACGCGCTGGAAGTGTTCTTTGATGTACGCAAGGTACCGGGCCTGAAGAAAAAGCCGTCTACCTCCGAGCTGATCGACTGGCTGAAGCTGCTGATGGCCGATGAACTGTCTGCCAAGGCTCTTCAGGAAAAGGACAGCAGCTCGGCATTGCCGCCGCTGTATGGCGCACTGGTGAAGAACGAGCAAGACGTGCACCTGCTGCAGAAGCTGGCGTTCATGGCGCGCCGCCGCAACTGATCTCTGGCAAGAGTTTCGCTTTATGTTGATCGACTTTTTTCTCGAAGTGCGCCGGGCCAAGGTTCCGGCCAGCCTGCGGGAATTCCTGGACCTGCTGGAAGCCCTCCAGCAGCGCCTGGCCTTTGCTGATATGGAAGAGTTCTACTACCTGGCACGAGTGTGCCTGGTGAAAGACGAGCGCCATTTCGACAAGTTCGACCGGGCGTTCAAGGCGTATTTCGAAGGCATCGAAAACCTGGATGATCTGCTCGAGGCACTGATTCCGGACGACTGGCTGCGGGCCGAGTTCGAGAAGCATTTGTCCGAGGAAGAGAAGGCGAAAATCGAATCCCTGGGTGGCCTCGAGGAGCTGATCGAAACCTTCAAGAAGCGCATGGAAGAGCAGAAAGAACGCCATGCCGGTGGCAACAAGTGGATTGGAACGGGTGGCACCTCGCCATTCGGCGCCAACGGCTACAATCCCGAGGGTTTCCGCATTGGCCAGAAAGACGGTCGTCAGGGCAGGGCGGTTAAGGTCTGGGAAAAACGCGAATTCAAAGACCTGGACGACAGCATCACCCTGGGCATTCGCAACATCAAAGTGGCCCTGCGCCGGCTGCGTAAATTTGCTCGACAGGGGGCGGCCGATCAACTCGATATGGATGACACCATCCGCTCCACCGCCCGTAATGCCGGTTACCTCGACCTGAAGATGGTTCCGGAGCGGCATAATGCCGTTAAAGTGCTGATTTTCTTCGATGTGGGTGGTTCCATGGACCCGCACATCCGGGTCTGCGAGGAGCTGTTCTCGGCGGCGCGGCTGGAATTCAAGCACATGGAGTATTTCTACTTTCACAACTTCGTGTACGAGAGTGTGTGGAAGAACAATATTCGCCGCATGAATGAAACCAGTAGCACCTGGGACATCCTTCACAAGTACACGCCGGACTACAAAGTGATCTTTGTGGGTGATGCCACCATGGCACCCTATGAGATTACCCACCCGGGCGGCTCCATCGAGCACTGGAACGAAGAAGCCGGTGCCACCTGGATGCAGCGGATTACTGAGCACTTCAACAAGGTGGTCTGGCTGAATCCGCTACCGGAGAGCTATTGGGGTACCGGAGGGTCGCTGGGGATTACCCGGCAGCTGGTGGAAGACCACATGTACCCGCTTACCATTGAAGGCCTGGAATCGGCCATGAAGCAGCTGAGCAAATAAAAAAAGCCGATGCGCGGTTAACGCATCGGCAAAAGCTCGGCATATTCAAGCGGGGGTTGCCCATTCAGCGCTCCCGCCCCTTCCGTTAAAGCAAGTCAGGGGCCAACCCTTTCCCTTCCGAAGCAAGATCAATAAGTTAACCGGAAAATCGCTGTCTGGTTACTCCCTCTGGCCCCGTCATCTGTCAAATAAACCGACACTTTTGCCGTCTGACCCAAAATGCCATTTGGTGAATTGGATACCGTTCTTGGTTTGTAGCCGGTGTTACTCTTCCTTTCGAATTGTTACACAGCAGGATCAGCATGTTCGGCAGACAAAAATCACAACAGTGCCGGATACCCCCACGGAGCAGGGGGCTTTGGATATCCGGTCTTCCTGTTATGTTGATGATTGCAGCCATGGCCCAGGCCAGTGCTGCGGCCATCGACAACGCCATCAGTGGCCTGGAGGCTGAGGTCTCACGTCACGCTGCCAGCGTGCACACCCTTGAGAAACAGCTGCGCAAGACCATCGATACCCGCGTTGCGGTATTCCTCTCCCTCGCCAATCCGGAAGCACTGGACCTGGATTCTGTCGAACTGTTCCTGAATGGCCGGCCGGTTGGTAATCACCTCTTTACCCTTTCCGATAGGGATTCCCTTGAAGCCGGCCACAGCTACCCCCTGTTTAGCGGCCATATGGCGGATGGCAATCATCAGCTGACCGCCGTTATCAACGCCAGGGCGGTGAACAAGCGGTTTGTCCGTCGTGAGGTGGTACACCCGTTCCGCAAAGTGTCGGGTGCGATGCAGCTGCAGATGAGCATCGACGCGACCGGGCCGGATTACGAGCCCCGGGTTAGCCTGGACAAACAGCCGTGGGCCGGGGCGGCGACCTCTGAAGCCGGGAATGCTGCAATTGCCCGGCCCAACCGGCAAAAGGAATTACTGCAGGATGCCGAGCAGGCCCGGCAGCAGGGCAGGCTCGATAAGGCCGGTCAGATTCTGGCCGGGATGAAGGAAGGTTACCTGGCCGCAGTGGGTTACATGAACCTGGCGGCTGACTTTGCCGAGACCGACCTTGATCCGTCCCGGGCGCTGGTTGCCCTGCGGGTGGCTATGTCGATGGCGGCCCATGACACCGAGTCGGCACGCAGCCGTGATCTACTCGACCAGCTGCATCTGCGCGCCGGTTACCTGGCCCTGAATAACGAGGAATACGACAAGGCGTTGGGGTTTCTGGAAAAGGTCTCGCTCGACAGTTACCACGCTCCGAGGGCGCTTTACCTGCATGGCCTCGCTCTTTCCGGCAAGGAAAACCACCGGGGCGCGATGCAGAGCTGGCACCGGGCCAAGAAATTTCCCCTGGCGTTTCCCGGTGTGGCGGAAGCCTGGATCGGTATGGGGAGGGGCTACGACATTGCGGGTTATCCCGGCCAGGCCGGGGAGTCCTGGCTGGCCGCCAACGTGGCCTTTGAAGGCGAGCGCACAACCCTTTCCAAGCTGGCAGATGGCATCAAAAGCGATGGCGCCTATAAAACCCTGGTAACCGATGCCCGCGGCCCGCAGACACAGTGGTTCCTTTCGGACAGCCGAACCCTGACCCAGCCACGCATGGCCTATTTGCTTCGTTTCCTGGAAAAAGCCGACACCCAGATCGGGGTACGCCGGGTAGCCGGGCTGGACGAGATGTCGGCAATACTTGAAGAGAACCGGCACAACCTTGAAGTATTTGCGCAGGTCATCGAACACCACGGTGGCATGAACGATCTGTTGGTAGCAGCCCGGGAACTGGCCGCCACTGGCCGGGCGCTTGGCCAGCAGGTTCTGCAAGCCCGGCAGCAGGCGTCCGGCCAGCTGGATGAACTGGCCCTGGCCTTTGTGGCCAACGAAGACAGGCGCATGGAACACGCCATAGACAGAACCGAACAACAAGTGGCGCACCTGTACGAATACCTGGCACTGGAAAAACTGGCTTATGAAGCCAGCGGGGAGGGCGCCCAGTGACCCCGATGGCCCCAATGAAAAGCACCGCCCGGCTGAAGTTACGTACCTGCTTGCTGATGGCAGCGCTGGTATCGGCACCGGCACTGGCCCAGGAATCCTTCCGGGTGGAGCTTGGTCGCGACGGCGAAACCCTGGGTGATATGCGCCCGGTGTTCCTGAAATTCGAAAGCCGGCCATTACCGGCCATTTCGCCTGCCGAAGTTGCTCGCCGCTACCAGAAGTTGTTCGAGAGTTCTGACGAACCTGAAGTGCGCATCGATGCCCTCAACCGCCTGAACAACATCCGTGACCGATCCGGCCAGGAGGTGGGTTTTTCCGCCGAACAGGAGGCGGGTATCTACGAGGACGTGCTGGAGAGCTATGAAGACATCCTGGCCAGGGGGTCTTTCTCCGGCCGGCTGGATGAACTCCTGTACCAGATGGCGAAAGCCCACGCGCTGACCGGCCAGCACCAGCAGTCCATCGACCGGCTTGAGCAGCTGATCGGCCTGTATCCGAAATCTCCGCTGGTGCCGGAAGCCCGGTTCCGGGTTGCTGAAGCCGACTTTTCCGCCGGTCGTTACCGGGAGGCCGAAGCGGGGTATCGCCAACTGCTTGATGGTGATGGTAAACAGGATATCGCCTCAAAAGCCCGCTACATGATGGGCTGGAGCCAGTTCAAGCAGGGGGCAGGTGCCTGGGGTCGCTCGGTGGAATCGTTCATGGCGTTGCTGGATCAGCACCTGCCGGAGCCCGAACGGCTGAAGTCACCGCCGGCCGAGAGCCGGGACATGATCGAAGACAGCTTCCGTATCCTGGCGGTGATGGCGGCCCGCTCCGATAACGCCCGATCACTGGACCGCTGGCTTGCCGGGCGCAATCCGTCACCCTGGGTTCCGATTCTCTATGACCGGCTGGCGGATCTGCACGCCCATGAGGGCCGCTACCAGCAGGCAGTGGCGGTGAATGAAGCCTTTGCGGCAGCCTATCCGGACAACGCCGCAGCATCGGATATGCTGGCCCAGAGCGTTGAATTCTGGCAGGTGGCCGGAGATGCCGGAGCCGCCAGAGTCGCACGTTCCGATTATGTTACGCGCTTCGCTTCGGATGCGCGTTATACCGCCCTGAACGGCAACCAGAAGGCAAACTGGCGGGATTACAGCCGGTTCCTGGCCGACTATCACTACGCCGGTAAGCGCTGGAGCCGGTCGGCTGATTATTACGAATCCCTGGCGTTGCGAGCCGATAACACCGGCGAAATCCTGCACCTGGCCGGCGATGCAAGATTGCAGATGGGGCGCCTTGACCAGGCCCTGGCGAATTTCGAGAAAGCGGCCTACACGTATTCCCATGACCGCTCAGCGGAATCTGCCTGGGCGGCGATCAGCATTCTGCGGGGCAGGCTGGGCAACCGCTCCAAACCTGTTACCGGGGCACTGGCCAGCCTGAGTTCCGCCGAACAACGCTACACCAATGCCTTTGGGCCGGATGCCAGGCTGTCCGCTTTACGTGCCGATCTCGCCAACCGCTGGCTTGAAGCCGGCGACGGCCAGCAGGCACTTCGTTATGCGCGCGCCACGCTGGACTGGCCGGAAGCAAGCGCTCGGGAGCAGTACGCCGCCTGGCTGGTTACGGCCCGGGTAAGGCAGGGTGATGGCGACTATTCGCAGGCGGAGGCAGCCTGGCGCCAGGCGCTGCAACTGGTGCAGGCAACCCCTGAGGTGGCCGAGGCCCGGGATGATGAGCAGAAAATCCAGAACCAGTTGGCCACTGCAATATACAGACAAGCAGAAACCGCAGCGGGCGCTGGCAAGACGGCACTGGCCGTTGCCAATTTCCAGCGAGTGGAAACCATCCTCCCGGGCTCGGAAATTGCCATCAAGGCCCGCTTCGATGCCGCCAACACCCTGCTGAAGGCTGCAGACTGGCAAACCGCCATTAATGAATTGCGCCGGTTCCGCCTCGATTTCCCGGAAGATGCCCTTACGGCTGAAACCAGCGAAAAGCTGGTCTACGCCTATCAACAATCCGGTCAGCCGGTGAAAGCCGCGGGCGAACTCATGGCCGCTGCCGGTTCTGCGCCGGAGCCCTGGCCCATAAAATTGCGTGCCGCAGCGCTGTACCACGAGGCGGGTGCTGAGCCGGAACGTAACGATCTTTACCAGCAGTGGCTGGCCGTTGCGCCTGAGCCCACCGATGCGAGGGATCACCTGCAGCAGCAGAGTATGCGTCAGCGCCTGATTGAGTCCGGCATCGATGTTTCCAATCAGCAGAACACCCTGCTGGCCCGGGAAGACGCCAGTGAGTGGCACTCGGAAGAGACCCTGCAATGGGCCGCAGACGCTGCGTTGGCGCTGGGTTCCGATGCTGCTGAACGTTTCGCAGCCATTGCGTTGACTGCGCCCCTCGAAACCACCCTGGCCAGAAAACAGCAAGCCATGGAGCAGGCACAAACCTACCTGCTGCAAGCGGAGTCCTTTGCCGGTGAGGCCGTGCAGTCCGAAGTCCTTTACCGGCGCGCAGAGCTCTACCGAACCCTGGCCAGTGACCTGATGGCATCAGAGGTGCCGGCCGAACTGAACGATATGGAAACCATGCAATACCAGATGCTGCTGGAGGAAGAAGCCTTCCCGCTGGAAGAAAGGGCCATGGCACTGCATGCCCGTAACCATCAGCGCATTACCGGGCAGGGCTATGACCAGTGGATCGCCCGCAGCCTGGAAGCGCTGGCAGGTATGCATCCGGGCCGTTACCAGAGGGAACTGCGATGGATGAGCTGGAACATGGAGGGTAACGACGATGCCTGAGTTCAGTATTTGCTGCCGCACGGTCGGTGTGCTGGTGGGCTTGGCCATGCTGGCGGGGTGTGCCGCTTATGCGCCGGTCTCCAAACAAGCGGAACCGGAGCCTGTACGTTCGCCGGAGCAGGCCCGGGAACTGTCCCGGCAGGGCATGCTCGCGCACCAGCAAGGCCAGACATCGGTGGCCATTGAAGCACTGCAAAAAGCCGTGGCGCTGGCCCCGACCGACGCAGCAGCAGCCAACAATCTGGCCCTGCTGCTGAAGCAGCAAAACCGGTTTAAAGAAGCCGCCGGCGTGCTCAGAACCGCCATCCAGGGCAGCCCGGATGTGGCTGACCTCCATTACAACCTGGCAGTTATTTCAGAAATTTACCTGCTCGATCTTTCCGCTGCGCTTAACCATTACCAGCGCTATACCGAGTTGGCCGCGGAGGAAGACAAGGCTGTCACCGGCTGGATGGCCGACCTTCAGAGGAGATTGCAATGAGCCCGGTGATTCGTGCTGTCGCAACCGCCCTGATGCTGGTTTTTGCCCATGCTGCGTTGGCGCAAAGTGCCGACACAACCGAGGCCGAATCGCCTGAGCGGCCTGGCTTTGAGGTGGCCGGAATTTCCGCCAGTGGCGGCGAAGATGACCCCCGGGTGCTCTACATTTTGCCCTGGCAGGCACCCAGCCTGCCGCGCCGGCCTCGCGCTGAACTGAACCGGGAAGCCCGGGAACTGGATCAACCACTTTCAACCCGGACTCTGGAAAGCCATCGCCAGTTCCGGCAGACCCTGAACCCGCTGGTGCTGCAGCCCTTAACCGCAGCACCCGGCCAGACCCAACCGTGACACAGCAGTAAACGGAGAAACGCACCATGCTCGACACCATCATCCGATTCTTTCAGGAAGGCGGCCCATTCATGTACCCCATCGCGCTGGTTCTGGCGCTTGGGCTGGCCATAACACTGGAACGCTTCATCTACCTGGGAGCGGTGCGGCGCAGAAACCGGCTCGCGTTTGAGCGGGGCATTCTGCCGGCCCTGCAAAAGCGGGATTTCAAGCGGGCCATGAAAGCTGCGTCTACCTCCGACAGCGCCATTGCGGCCGTGATGGGGGCCGGGATTTCCCGCCTGCTGTCCAACAGCCGCCGTGAAGACATCGAATACGCCATGGAAGAAGGCTTGATGGAAGTCTTGCCGAGGCTGGAAAAGCGCACCCAGTACCTGGCAACCCTGGCCAATGTCGCCACGCTGCTTGGCCTGCTTGGCACCATCATCGGCCTGATCGCCGCCTTTACCGCGGTTGCCGCGGCGGATCCGGCCCAGAAGGCTACCTTGTTGTCGGAAAGTATTTCCGTAGCCATGAACACCACCGCCTTTGGCCTGATCTCGGCCATTCCGCTGCTGCTGTTCCACGCCTTGCTGCAAACCCGCACCAATGAAATTGTCGACAGCTTCGAGATGGCCGGCGTGAAACTGCTGAATATCGTGTCCGACCCGGATGCACCGGTCGCTGCGTGAGCCCGCATCATAAAGCCAGGACAAACAGGAGTATGGCGATATGAGACGTCGACATCGCAGGTTTGAGGCCTCGGCGGACCTGGACATTACCGCGTTTCTGAACCTGATGATCGTGCTGGTTCCGGTATTGCTGCTGGGCATGGTGTTCACCCAGATCCGCATGATCGAACTCAACTTCCCGGGCATGGAAGCGGGAGAGGCTCCACCGACAGACCAGTTCCGGCTGGTGGTTACCGTGATTCCTGGTGGGCTGGAAGTAGCCGACAGCGATCGCGGGCTGATCGAGGTGCTGCCGGCGAAAGAGCAGAATCAGGACTACGAGGGCTTACGCACGGTGCTGCAGCAGATCAAGTCCCGGGTGCCGGATAAAACCGATGTGATCCTGGAAGTGGGGCCGGAGGTGGATTACCAGACCCTGGTGACCGTCATGGACACGGTGCGTTCCTATCCGGCGGTGGTGGCTGCCAGCGTGGTGGAAGCGGAGCTGTTTCCGGATGTTTCCCTGATGGATGCTGAAGAGGGCCGGACACTGGCCGCACGGGCAGATGCGGCAAACGGGGAGGGCGCATGAAAACCTCCCGCAGAGCAAGGCTGCGCCAGCGTCATTACCGCAGGATGCACCGGGCCGGAGGCCTGAACCTGGTGTCGCTGATGGATATCTTCACCATCCTCGTGTTCTTCCTGATGGTGAATTCCTCTGATGTAAAAGTGATGCAGAACACCGCTGATGTGCCTTTACCGGTTTCCACCTCGGAGAAGGATGCCGTTGAGAACCTGACCATTCAGGTCAGCGGCCAGTCCATTCTGGTGCAGGGCCGGGAAGTCGCCCGGGTGGATGCCATCGGTGCCGATGACCTGCATGTGGCCGGATTGTCGGAAGAGCTGGCCTATCGTCGAAACCGCTGGACCGAGGTGCCGGAACAGGGGCTGGAAGTCACCATTATGGCAGGCCGGGAGACCGACTACCGGTTGCTGCGAAAGATCATGAAAACCTGTGTAGACGAGCAGTTCCGCCAGGTGCGGCTGGCCGTGGAAGCGGAGGTTCGCAATGGCTGAGCGTCAGCAGGTCGGAAGCACCCGTTTACCCTGGAGCCATGACCGGGCCGAAAGCATTCGCTTTGGCGTAATTGTGATCGTGATGCTGGCGGCATTCCTGGTGCCTGCGGTGATCATTCCGGGGCTGATCGTGCCCAAGTTGGAGCGGTCCGAGACCGAAAAGGTTCCGCCCAGACTGGCCCGGCTGGTCGAAGCCCCGGCGCCGGTAGAACCGCCCGAGCCGGTCAAACCCGAACATGAACCCGAACCTGAGCCTGAGCCAGAGCCGGAGCCCGAACCGGTCGCAAACGTCGAGGAAGTGACGCCGCCGGAACCGGCTCCGCAGCCCCAGCCGGAACCTGCAAAACCGGTGGCAACCGTCGCGGATAAGCCTGCCCAGACTACCGAGCAAGCGAGGGAAACCGCCTCCCGCTCCGGCCTTTTTGCCATGAAAGATCGGCTGGCCGCCTTGACCCGAACAGAACAAACGCCGGTACCGGTGGCACGGCAGGCCAATATCACCGGTGATGAATCTGATGTGGCGGAACCCGAGGTGAACCGGGAGCAAGCGTTAGCCGGCAGTGGTGGCGTGCAGGACAGTGACGCGCCAGTCAGGGAGGTAGAGGTTGCCGAACACCAGGTGACTCAGGTGCAGGCACCGAAAGAAGAGGTGCAGGTGGCCCGGGCGAAACCTGCTGCCAGGCCTTCGGTTGGCCAGCGCGCCATGAGCAATATCCGGCAGGTATTCGATGCCCAGAAGAGTGTGCTGTATTCGCTGTACCAGCGGGAGCTGCGGCAAGATCCGACCCTGGAAGGCAAGGTTACCCTGGAACTGGTTATCGAGCCGGATGGTAGCGTCTCGGCCTGTCAGGTGGTGGGCTCAGAGCTTGGTAACCCGGGCCTTGAGCAGCGCATCGCCATGCGGGTTCGGATGTTCAACTTCGGATCGGCGCAGGTAGAAACCCGGAAGGTTCAATTCCCGATTGAATTCCTTCCGGGCTGATCAGCGCCGGTTCAGCCTTCGATGGTAATCTTCGGCAGGCGGGGTTTCTGCAGGGAAATTTTCTCGGTAGGGGCGATCACCTTGGCTTCGCCGCTTACCACTTGCTGGTCGTTCTGGTTGCGCACATCGCAACCGAACACCACCCGGTTCTTCGGTTCCTTGGCCAGCACCGTGAGGGTGACGGTCAGGGTATCGTCCAGCTTCACCGGCCGCTTGAATGCCAGGCTTTGCTCCAGGTAGATCGTGCCCGGGCCCGGCATCACGGTCGCCAGTGCGGCAGAAATCAGGGAGCCACTCCACATGCCATGGGCAATGCGTTCCTTGAACATGGATTCCGCGGCAAATTCGGAGTCCAGGTGCACCGGGTTAACGTCTCCGGACACGGCCGCAAACAGCACCAGCTCGTCTTCAGTCAGGGTTCGGGTGAAGGTGGCAGAATCGCCTTCGTTCAGCTCGCTGTAGGTGATATTTTCCAGGGTATCGAGGGTGTCGCTCATCACAGGCTCCGGTGATTGGTGTTTCCAGCAAGGGGAGTGCTTTCGTTGTCCTGAAACCTACCTCATCGTTAACAAAACTGCTATTCTCTCCACCACTTTTTGAGGCTGATACTTTTGTAGGGTTGATTTTTTAATCAATTCGCGCCGTTCAGACAGGAGATGGTGATGGATTTCGAGCAGTTCTATCAAGACAAATACCCCGCCGGCATTCCCCGGGAGGTAGACCTTAAGAAATACAAGAACATGGTGGATGTCTTTGAGCAGGCCGTTAAGAAATACGGTGACCGCCCCGCATTCTCCGCAGTCGGCGCTACGCTGACCTACAAGGATCTTGATACCCAGAGCCGCAACTTTGCTGCATGGCTTCAGAACAAAACCGACCTGAAACCCGGCGACCGCATCGCGGTACAGATGCCCAACGTTTCCCAGTATCCGGTAGTAGTTTTCGGTGCCATGCGTGCGGGCATGATCGTGGTGAACACCAACCCGCTGTACACCACCCGTGAAATGGAGCACCAGTTCAACGACTCCGGCGCCAAGGCCCTGGTGGTGCTGGCTAACATGGCGGAAAACGCGGAGAAGGTGCTGCCTCATACCGGTATCGAGCATGTCATCATTACCGAAGTGGCCGACATGCATTCACCGCTCAAGCGTACCCTGATGAACGCTGCGGTTAAGTACCTGAAGAAAATGGTACCGCCGTTCAACATCCCCGGTGCCCACAAGCTGCCAGCCGTGCTTAGCGCCGGTGCTCGCGAGAAGTTCACCCCGGTCGACATCAAGCTGGATGACCTGGCTGCACTGCAGTATACCGGCGGTACCACAGGCGTAGCCAAGGGTGCCATGCTGACCCACGCCAACCTGGTGGCTAACCTGACCCAGGTTCGCCCGATGCTGGAAGATCAGATTGAAGAAGGCAAGGAAGTGGTGATCGCACCGCTGCCCCTGTACCACATTTATTCCTTCACCCTGAACTGCGGCATCATGATGGAAGCCGGTGCCCACAACATCCTGATCCCGAACCCCCGTGATATCCCGGGCTTTGTGAAGGAGCTGCAGAAGCAGAAGTTCTCCGCCTTTATCGGCCTGAACACCCTGTTTGTCGCCCTGTGCAACAACGAAGAATTCCAGGACCTGGACTTCTCCGGCCTGAAGCTGACCGCCTCCGGTGGTATGGCCCTGACCAGCGACACGGCCAAGATGTGGGAGCGTGTGACCGGTTGTGAAATCAGCGAAGGTTACGGCATGACCGAAACCTCCCCGGTGGTTACCTTCAACCCCCGCAGCGCCATCCAGATTGGCACCATCGGCCTGCCGATTCCGTCTACCGTGATCAAGACCATTGATGACGACGGCAATGAAACCCCGGTTGGCGAACCTGGTGAGCTGTGCGTGAAAGGCCCGCAGGTAATGCGTGGTTACTGGCAGCGCCCGGATGACACCCAGAAGTCCTTCACTGAAGACGGTTACCTGAAAACCGGCGACATCGCGCTGATCCAGGAAGACGGCTACATCCGTATCGTCGACCGTAAAAAAGACATGATTATCGTGTCTGGCTTCAACGTGTTCCCGAACGAAATCGAAGACGTGGTAACCAGCCATCCGAAAGTGGTGGAGTGTGCTGCGGTTGGTATCCCGGATGCCAAGAGCGGCGAAGCCGTGAAGGTTTACGTGGTGCCCACCAAGGAAGGCGTAACCGCCAACGAGATCAAGGAGTTCTGCCGCGAGCGCCTGACCGCGTACAAGGTGCCCAAGCACTTTGAATTCCGCGACGAACTGCCCAAGAGCAACGTGGGCAAGATCCTGCGCCGCGAACTGCGGGATGAAGCCAACGCCTGATTCCAGGTGTTGCCTGCTCTCCCGGGAGAGCCCAGAGACCCTGCTTCGGCGGGGTCTTTGTGTTTCTGCAGGGGCGATTTCCCGTTAGACTGTGGCGCCTGAACAGATCCAGCCCCCAGCAAGAGCCCGTAAACCGAGCAATGACAGAACCGACCCGTAGTAACGCACCCGATACCACCACCGCTGACCCGCAAGCAGCCGTGAAGGCCTTTATGAGCCAGCTGGACGCCTGTAACCAGCAGGAAGCGGCGCGCATTATTCGTCAGGTCAGCCGGAGCAAGGGCAAGCCCGGGCAGAAGGATCTGGAGAAAATGGCACGTTGGCTGGACCAGGGGCTGGAGAAGGTGCAGAAGCGACAAGTCCTGCACAAGCCTGCCAGTTTTCCGGACAGCCTGCCGGTCAGTGCCCGGGTAGAGGACATCAGCCGGGCCATCGAGCAAAACCAGGTGGTCATCATCGCCGGCGAAACCGGCTCCGGTAAAACCACCCAGATTCCGAAAATCTGCCTGAACCTGGGCCGGGGCATCCGCGGGCTGGTGGGCCATACCCAGCCCCGGCGGATTGCCGCACGCAGTGTGTCGGCCCGGATTGCGGAGGAGCTGGGCGAGCAGGTGGGCCAGCAGGTGGGTTACCAGGTGCGTTTCACCGATAACACCTCCGAGTCGTCCCGGATCAAGGTGATGACAGACGGTATCCTGCTGGCGGAAATCCAGCACGACCGCTTTCTGGACAAGTACGACACCCTGATTATCGATGAAGCCCACGAGCGCAGCCTGAATATCGACTTCCTGCTGGGCTACCTGCGCCAGTTGCTGCCCAAGCGGCCGGACCTGAAGATCATCATCACCTCCGCCACCATTGAGGTAGAGCGCTTCAGCGAGTTCTTTGACAAGGCTCCGGTGATTGAGGTCAGCGGCCGTACCTATCCGGTGGATGTTCGCTACCGCCCGCTGGCGGGAGATGAAGACGACCGGGATCAGGGCTGGACCGATGGGGTGCTCTCGGCACTGGAAGAAATCGAACAGCACGAGCGCTCGGAAAAACAGCCCCCGGGGGATGTACTTGTGTTCCTGCCCGGCGAACGGGAAATCCGTGCCCTGAGCAAGGTGCTGCGCCATGCCGAGCTGCGGCACACCGAAGTGCTGCCGCTGTATTCCCGGCTCAGTAACCAGGAACAGAACCGCGTTTTCCAGGCCCACAAGGGCCGGCGCATTGTGCTCTCTACCAACGTGGCGGAAACCTCCCTGACGGTGCCTGGCATCCGCTATGTGATCGACACTGGTGTTGCCCGCATCAGCCGTTACAGTGTGCGCTCAAAGATCCAGCGCCTGCCTATCGAGCCCATCTCCCAGGCCAGTGCCAACCAGCGGGCAGGGCGCTGTGGCCGGGTGGCACCGGGTATCTGTTTTCGCCTGTACGATGAAACCGATTTTCTGAATCGCCCGGAGTTCACCGATCCGGAGATTCTGCGCACCAACCTGGCCTCGGTTATCCTGCAAATGGCCACCTCCGGGCTGGGCGAGATTCGCCATTTCCCGTTCCTGGAAGCACCCGATCGCCGGCAGGTGAACGATGGCTACAAACTGCTGGAAGAGCTGAGCGCGGTTGACGACAAGCGCCGTGTCACCAAACTCGGCCGTACCATGGCCCGCCTGCCGCTGGACCCGCGCCTGGCCCGGATGCTGGTCACCGCGGCAGACCACGGCAGCCTGGCAGAGGTGCTGATCGTGATTGCCGGCCTCAGCATCCAGGACCCGAGAGAGCGGCCCCAGGACAAGCAACAGGCGGCAGACCAGGCGCACGCCCCGTTCAACGACAAGGAATCCGACTTTGCCACTTTGCTGAACATCTGGAACTGGTTCGAGGGACAGCGCCAGGAGTTGTCCCAGAACCAGCTCAAAAAGCTGTGCCAGAAGACCTTCCTGAGCTGGATGCGCATGCGTGAGTGGCGCGATATCCATCGCCAGCTGACCCTGATTTGCCGCGAACAAAAGCTCAGCATGAACCGGGACTCCGCCAACTACGACCGGATCCACAAGGCTATCCTGGCCGGGTTGCTGGGCCAGATTGCCGTGAAAGTCGAAAAGCGGGAATACCTGGCCACCCGAAACCGCAAGGTGATGATCTTTCCCGGCTCGAAAGTGGCCAAGTCCGGCCCCAAGTGGATCGTGGCGGCAGAAATTGTCGAAACCAGCAAGGTGTTCGCCCGCATGGTGGCGGGCATACAGCCGGAGTGGGTGGAGCCGCTGGCCGGGCATATTGTGAAGCATCATTATTTCGAGCCGCACTGGGAACAGAAGCGGGCCCAGGTCATGGGCTATGAAAAGGTCACCCTCTACGGCCTGGATGTGGTGCCCAAACGCCGCATTCCCTACGCCAAGGTCGACCCGGAAGAATGCCGTAACCTGTTTATCCGGCGGGCGCTGGTGGAGGGCGATTATCAGTCCAAAGCCCCCTTTATCGCCCGCAACCGGGAAATGCTCGACACCGTCGAAAACCTGGAGAAGAAAACCCGTCGCCGCGACCTGCTGGTCGACGACGAAGTGCTGGTGGCCTTCTACGACGAGCGCCTGCCTTCGGAAATCGTCAGTGGCCGGCATTTTGAGAGCTGGTGGAAAGGCCTGTCGGCAGAAGAACTGAAAAAGCTGGAACTGACCGAAGCTGATGTGCTGCAACGCCCGCTGGACCAGGGCGCGGCGGAGCAGTATCCCGACTATCTGGAGTGGGAAGGGGTGAAATACCCCCTGAGCTATGAATTCGAACCCACCAGCGAGCGTGACGGGGTGACCCTGAAAGTGCCGCTGATGGCCCTGAAGCAGATTCCCTCCCGCCGGTTGGAGTGGCTGGTGCCGGGTCTTTTACGAGAGAAATGCATCGCACTGGTTAAAGGCTTGCCCAAATCCCTGCGCCGGAACTTCGTGCCGGTGCCGGATTTTGTCGATGCCGCGCTCGCCAACATGCAGCCGGGTAACGAGCCGCTGGCCCTGAAGCTGGGCGAGCAGCTGCGCCGGATGACCGGTGTGCAGATTGACCCCCAGGCCTGGCCGGAAGACGAATTACCCAGACACCTGCGGATGAACCTTCGGGTAACCGGCAACAAGGATAAAACCATTGCCGAAAGCCGGGACACCGACGAGCTGCAGGCGAAGCTTGAGGGCAGGGCAACCGAAGCGCTGGCGTCGGTTACCAGCGAAAACACTGGCGAACACAAGGTAAAGGAATACCCGGACTGGCAGTTCGGCCGTCTGCCGGAGCAGGTCCAGACCGAAAAGGGCGGCATGCAGGTAACCGTGTACCCGGCCTTGGAAGACCTGGGCAAACAGGTTCGGGAAATCCGCTGCCTGGACCGGCTGACCGCCGGGGATACTACCCGCCGTGGTATCGCCCGCCTGATCATCAACCGTTTCGGAAACACCCTGTCAGACCTGGAGCGCAAGCTGCCCCGGTTCAAGCAGTCGGCACTGATGTTTGCCCCGGTCGGGCAGGCAAAGGCACTGCTGGATGACCTGTTGTTGTCTGCGGTGATGCAGCACTTCCTGGCCGGGGACCTGCCCAGGGATGAAAACGCCTTCAACCGGGTTTACGAGCAGCACCGGGGCGATTTCATTCCAGCCCTGGAAACGGCTGATGAGCGACTGTTCCAGGCCATGAGCGGCTACCAGAAGGTGGCAAAGCAACTCAAAGGCAAGATCAACCTGGCCCTCGCCAACAGCATGGCAGACCTGAAATTCCAGTTGCAGCACCTGGTGTATCCCGGTTTCCTGGTGGCTACGCCGGCAACGTGGCTGGATCGATTCGGGGTGTATTTCGAAGCGGCTTTGATACGGCTGGAGAAAATGCCCCGGGAAATGGGTCGGGAGCGGGAGTTTCTGCACACTATCGAGCCGCTCTGGGCCCGTTATGCCACCAGGCAGGAACAGCAGAAACGCCAGGGCGTTCGTGACCCGGAACTGGAACTGTACCGGTGGATGCTGGAAGAGTACCGGGTCTCCTTCTTCGCCCAGCAACTGGGCACCGCCATGACGGTATCGGTCAAGCGGCTGGATAAACAGTGGGAAAACACCCGGATATAAATTGCACCAGCCTGGTGCCCGTGGATGATAGTCCAGCGGGCAAATCCGACGGACTGTGTTAGTATTTCTGACAGTTAATTGTCAAAAACTGTTTTATAACCATGACGTGGGGTTATTGTGATTAAAGCCGTCATCAGCGGAACCGGCCTGTTTACGCCGCCCGCCATCATCGAGAACGACGAACTGGTCGAAGCCTTCAACCAGTATGTAGAGCTGTACAACAATGAGCATGCGGAAGAGATAGCCCGCGGCGAGCTGACAGCCCTGCAACCCTCGTCATCTGCTTTTATCGAAAAGGCGTCTGGCATCAAGCGCCGGCACGTGATCGACCGGGAAGGGATCCTGGACCCGAAGCGGATGAAACCGTACATTCCCGAGCGCAGCAACGATGAGCCATCGGTGCAGTGCGACATGGCAGTTGCAGCCTGTAAAGAAGCCCTTGAGCAGGCAGGTAAAACCGCCGCCGATGTAGACGCGGTGATTGTGGCTTGCTCCAACATGCAGCGCGCCTATCCCGCCGTGGCTATTGAGGTGCAGGAAGCCCTGGGTATTAACGGCTTCGCCTACGATATGAACGTAGCCTGCAGTTCCGCCACCTTCGGTTTGCAGGCGGCGGTGAACTCGGTGGAGAACGGTGCTGCCCGTGCGGTTCTGGTGGTGAGCCCGGAAATCTGCTCCGGCCACCTGAACTTCCGTGACCGCGACAGCCACTTTATCTTCGGTGACGCCTGCACCGCCATCCTGGTGGAGCGTGAAGAGAACACCCAGCCGGGGCAGGGTTTCGAGATTCTGGGCACCAAGCTCAAGACCCAGTTTTCCAATAACATCCGCAACAACTTCGGATTCCTGAACCGGGCCGATGACAGCGGTGTGGGCAAGCCGGACAAGCTGTTTATCCAGCAGGGCCGGAAAGTCTTCAAGGAAGTGTCACCGCTGGTGGCTTCCACCATCCAGGATCACCTGGCTTCCCTGAATCTGGAACCGGACAACCTGGACCGCATGTGGCTGCACCAGGCCAACCTGAACATGAACCAGTTGATTGCCCGCAAAGTTCTTGGCCGGGATGCCACCGAGCAGGAAGCACCGGTGATTCTGGACGAATACGCCAACACCAGTTCAGCCGGCTCCATCATTGCCTTCCACAAGCACAAGGATGACCTGAAAGCCGGCGACCTGGGAGTGATCTGCTCCTTCGGTGCCGGCTATTCCATCGGCAGCGTGGTGGTTCGCCACCGCTAATCCGGTTTACCTCGCTGCCAGGGCCTTCAGGGTGTCTGGCAGCGGGGTGGATTTGCGGGTTGTCCGGTCTACCCAAACGATCTTTGCATAGCCTTCCGCGTATACATCGCCGGTGTCGGCATCTTTCAGCAGATGGTAGGTGTCGAGGCTGGTCGTTCCCGCTTTGTCTGCATAGGTTTCAACAACCACGCTGGCAGGGTGCGTCAGTTCCTTCAGAAAGGTGGCGCTGGTCTTTATAATGACCGGTCCGGTCGGGTCTTCTGTTTTACCCAGACCCAGTTCCGCCAGCCAGACAATGCGGGCTTCCTCGTAAAAACGGAAGTAAACTGTATTATTGGCGTGGCCGTATGCATCCATATCGCCCCAGCGCAGGGCCATGGACATTGAGCTGACGGGATTACCCGGTACAGACATCTGAGTTTCCTCCGGAACAGTGACACAAGAATAATAAAACGCCGGTATTGTCGACGAACTGAAACAGGTTAAACAACCCGAGAGTGCAAAATGAGAGAGTTTGATATCCGGCGTTGGGCGCCCGGCGTGCTGCTGTTTATGGCACTGGCCCTTGGTGCAACAACCGTGCAGGCCCAGAATCTGCAAGAGCCGCCCATGGAAGGCGAGGCGATGCCTGCCAATACCGACGACCCCTACGAGAACTGGAACCGCAAGGTCTACGCCTTCAACGATGCCATCGACCGCTGGTTCCTGCGCCCGGTAGCCAGTGGTTACCGGACCGTGACCCCGGACATCGTAGACCGCGGGGTAACCAATTTCTTCAACAACCTCACCGAAATCCGCAACTTCACCAACAGCCTGTTTCAGCTGAAAGGGGAGTCGGCCGTGGTGGCCTTTGGCCGGTTTACCTTCAATACCGTGTTCGGCCTGGGCGGTATCTTTGATGTAGCCACGGCGTGGGATCTGCCCGAGCGGCCGGAAGATTTCGGCCAGACCCTCGGCCACTGGGGCGTAGGTTCCGGCCCTTACCTGATGCTTCCGCTGCTGGGCCCGTCCACGCCACGGCATTTTAGCGGCCTGGCCTCGGACAGTTTTATGCTGCCGTCAGCCTGGGATGCGGTCGACAGCCCGGAATGGTATTACCTGCGCACCCTGCAGATTGTTGATAAGCGGGCAGATCTGATTCCAGCAGAAAGCTTTATTTCCGGGGACCAGTACACGTTTGTGCGCAATGCCTTCCTGCAGCGTCGTGAATTCCTGATTAACGATGGTAAGATCACGGAAGATCCCTTCGCGGACGACGACGATTTCATGCTCGAGGATTTCTGAGCAGTAAAGCCGGGAGGCAACAGGTGATCAAGGACCCCAGAATTTCCCGTTTTCGCAAAGCCCTGGCCGGCGCCACGACCTATGAACAGTGGATGGAAGCCGGGCTGGAGCTGGATTTTCTGGAAGGTAATGCCGAGTGGAAGGAAGAGTTTGTTTCTGACCTTTACCACTACGAGCTGATCTACGATCGCCTGAGCAACCTCAAACAGTATCGCCAGCAGAACGACTTCGAGCGCCTCAAGCGGGCGCTGCGCGAAGGGCTGCACCACGATCTGGGTAATATGGGGAACCCGGCCCTGTACACCCGTTCCCGGGTGGGCACCAAGCACCTGATCGAAGAATACATCAGCCAGGCGTGTGAAGCCCTGGATTATCTGTGCGATCACCCGGTGCCGGGCTTTCCGGTTTACGACAAGCTGCAGTTCTTCCGCGATACCCTGACCAGCTTCGGCCGGCCCACGCTGTTGCTCAGTGGTGGCGCATCGCTGGGCATGTTCCATTTCGGAGTCATCAAGGCACTGTGGGAAAAGGGGTTGCTGCCCCAGGTGATCGCCGGCTCCAGTATCGGCGCCATTATCGCGGGTATTCTCGGGGTGCACACCGATGCCGAGATACCGGAAATGCTGGTGCCGGAGAACCACAACCTCAAGGCCTGGAAATGGCGCGGGCTGATCAGCGCCATGCGCGGCGAAGGCCTGATGGACCAGCAAACCCTGCAGCAATGCCTGCGCGCGAATATTGGCGAATACACCTTCGAAGAAGCCTATCAGCGTACTGGCCGCAGCATTAACATCAGCGTGTCGCCGGTGCAGTCCAATCAGAAAGCCCGCTTACTGTGCGGTTACACCTCGCCGTACCTGATGGTGTGGAGCGCCGCCCTGGCCAGTGCGGCGGTGCCCGGGGTGTTCCCGCCGGTTACCCTGATGAAGAAAGACCTTTACGGTAATGCTCTGCCGTACATGCCCAGAATCCAGTTTGTGGACGGTTCCGTGGTCAGTGACCTGCCCATCGAGCGCCTGATGCATTTGTACGATGCCAATTTCAGCATCGTCAGCCAGACCAACCCCCATGTGGTGCCGTTCCTGGCGGAACACACAGACGAAAAACTCTCGCTGCCGCGCCTGCCAATGCATTTCCTGAAGTCGGAAGTGCAGTTCCATGGCCGTGGCGTGTTCGACTACCTGCGCAAGCGGGTTCGCCCGGAATTGCTCAGGCAGGCCTCCGGGCAACTGTATACCATCATGGCCCAGCGTTACTCCGGCGACGTAACCATTGCCCCGGAGTATTCCTTGCGGCACTATCGCGGCATGTTGTCGAACCCGAGCCCGGAGTATGTTCGCGAGATGATCCTGGCTGGCGAGCGGGCCACCTGGCCGAAGATTTCGATGATCCGGACCCATGCCCGGATTTCCAAGACCCTCGAACGTTGTGTGCGCCGCCTTAAGCAGCAGAACCGGCGGGCGGTAGAATTGAAACTGGTCAGCGGTACTGCGCCGGCCAGGTCCTGAGGAAACATGTACTACGATTTTTTTGGCTTTCGGGAACCGCCTTTCTCCATTGCGCCGGACCCCCGCTACCTGTACCTGAGTGACCGCCACAAAGAAGCCCTGGCGCACCTGATGTATGGCGTGCAGGGGCAGGGCGGTTTTATCGTGATTACCGGTGAGGTAGGAACCGGCAAAACCACGGTCTGCCGCTGTTTTATCGAGAACGCACCGGAACACGTCGACATTGCGCTGATTCTCAACCCCCGGCTCTCGGCCCGGGAGCTGCTGTCGGCTATCTGCGACGAGCTGGGCATTGCCCACGCCGCCAACGCGACCATCAAGATCCTGGTGGATGCCATCAACCAGGACCTGCTCAAGGCCCACGCCGCCGGCCGGCACAAGGTACTGATTATCGACGAGGCCCAGAACCTCTCCGCAGAAGTGCTGGAGCAGCTGCGCCTGCTGACCAACCTGGAAACCGCCGAGAAAAAGCTGTTGCAGATTGTGCTGCTGGGCCAGCCGGAGCTGCAGGACATCCTGGCCCTGCCGGAGTTGCGCCAGCTGAACCAGCGGGTAACCGCCCGTTACCACCTGGATGCCATTGACCAGGCGGAACTGCCCGCCTACCTGCAATACCGGCTGAGCGTGGCTGGCCTGCGCGGTGACCTTTTTTCTGCCGGTGCGGTCAAAAACCTGTATCGCGCCAGCGAGGGTGTACCCCGGTTGATCAACCTGATCAGCGACCGTGCATTGCTGGGCGCCTATGCCGAGGGCGAGCACCAGATAACCCGCGCCCACATCAAGCGGGCCGCGAAGGAAGTGACCGGTGGTATCCGTAACGGCAGCCGCCGGACCGGCTCCGGCGGGCCGGCCAAAAGCCAGCTGGCCCTGGTGGCAGCCAGTATTCTGCTGGCCATTATTGCCACCCTGTGGCTGCTGGACAGTCCGGATTCGGTGAACACGGCCCTGGCCGATAGCGACCCGGAAGTTCAGGCCGGTGGCACCATAGAGCGGGACGAGACTACAGATCCCGTTCCTGTAGAACAAAGCCCCGAGCCGGCCGAACCCGCTGCCACCCAGCCGGCTTCGTTTGTTCTCGACAGCCACGCCATGCCTCGCGCCGAGGCCTTTGTGGAACTGTTTGGTATCTGGGGCAACGACTACAACCCTGCCGCTTTCCCCAACGCCTGTGACCACGCCCGGAATTCAGGTTTGCGTTGCCTGGAGCGCCAGGGCAGCCGCCGCAGCCTGGAATTTATTGATCGCCCGGCCCTGTTAGTGCTCAAGCCGGAAAATGGCGAGGCCCGCTATGCGGTGCTGCGTTCACTGGATGGCGACACCGCCACCCTGGCGGTTCCGGGGGGCACCGAAACGGTTCCGTTCCGGGAACTGGAGCGCTATTGGTTCGGTGATTTCCAGGTACTCTGGCGGGTGCCGGAATTCATGACCGGTGACGGCTTCTACGGCGATGAGTCCGGCCAGGAGCTTTGGATCGGGGCCCGCATGATGGAAATCGCAGACCGGCTGGCCGGTTCCGGGCCAGAAAGTACCCGGATAAAGCGCCTGGCCATGGAGCAGCAGGTGCGCTGGTACCAGGAGCAGAAAGGTTTGACGGTAGACGGTATTCCCGGCGCCATGACCATCATTCAGATGAACAACGACCTGAAAGTGCGGGTGCCGCGCCTGGTAACAGCCCCGGCGGGAGGCAACCGGTAGGTTATGTCGTACATTCTTGATGCCCTCAGAAAATCCGAAGCGGAGCGCCGGCAAGGCAAGGCTCCGGATCTCGGTCATCAGGTACAGATGGTGTACCGGCCGAAGAAAAAGCGGGTACCCGCGGTGGTATGGATTGTGGTGCTGGCCTTGCTGGTCAATGCCGGGGTGATGGCCTATGTGTTCTGGCCGGACACCGGCCCGGCTGCCGCCGTCATTCAGTCCGAACCGGCCCCGGAACAACCGGCACCGACAGAACAGCCTGCTGCAGAAACTCCGAACGTGAAGCCCGAACCGGAACCGGTTGCAACTGTCCAACCGGAGCCAGCCCCGGCGCCGGTGGCACAAGTCCCGGATGTACCGGAAGCCCACTCCGGCACAGAAGAGCTCTGGGCAGAACCGGTGGTGATCGTGCCCAGCCAGTCAAAATCCAATCCGGGCTTGACCCAGCCCCAGCCAGAGGGCAGGGTGCCGCATCTGGTAGAATTGCCCCTGTCCTTTCAGAAGAGCGTGCCCGACTTGACCTTCAACAGCCACATCTATTCCTCGGACCCGTCCGCCAGCCGCGTGATGATCAATAATCGTTACCTGCGCACCGGCGACCGGTTCGAACAGCTCACCATTGAACGCATTACCGAAGACGGCGTGGTGCTCAGCAAGAACGGCCAGTACTTCCGTGTTGGTACCGTGAGGGACTGGGTGAGTCCGAGATAATGGCCCTGACAGAAGACGTAAAGCAGCAAATCCAGCAGGCCTACCGTGACTTGCTGGCCGGCAAGGACATCCGTGCCCGTTATGGCCAGCGCCTGATGATTGCCGAGATTGCCCGATACATGGGCGATATCACCGACAACGATGGCCAGCGCACCTCGCCGCCGGCCACCTGCGTGGTGGAGGCCGGTACCGGTACCGGTAAAACCCTGGCGTACCTGATTGCGGCCATCCCTGTGGCCAAGGCGCTGGGCAAAACCCTGGTGATTTCCACCGCCACCGTTGCCCTGCAGGACCAGATCGTCCTGAAAGACCTGCCGGACCTGCGCAAGCACAGCAAGCTGGATTTCAGCTGGACCCTGGCCAAGGGCCGTGGTCGTTACCTGTGTATGTCCCGGCTGGAATCCAGGCTGCACGACGAAGGCCATGGCGACAGCGACACCATGCCGCTGTTCCTGCTGGACCAGCCGGCAGACGATGAAGCGGCCAGCCGAATTACCTTTGAAAAAATGCTGGCCAGCTACGGCTCCCGGGAATGGGACGGCGACCGAGACCATTGGCCGGAGCAGATCCCCGATGAAATCTGGCGCCAGGTGACCACCGACCACCGCCAGTGCACCAATCGCCACTGCGCCTATTTCGACAGCTGTGCCTTTTTCGATGCCCGCAAAGACCTGGACGATGCCGATGTGGTGGTGGCCAACCATGACCTCGTATTGGCAGACCTGGCCCTGGGCGGCGGTGCGATCCTGCCGGAGCCGGAAAATGCCCTGTTTATCTTCGACGAAGCCCACCACCTGCCAGACAAGGCCCTGAACCACTTTGCCGCCTCGGTTCCCCTGAACTCCACCCGCCAGTGGCTTAAGCAATTGTCCCAGGCCCTGGTGAAAATGCAGCCCTGGTTGCCGGGTGGTTCGCAGGCAGCCAAGGCAGTGGACAAGATCAGCCTGTCTGGTCGGGATCTCGACCTTGCTCTTGCCAAGGTGTACGACGAGGTGGAGCTTAATACCGCCTGGGAATTCAACGACGAGCGCCGCAGCGCCCAGTGGCGATACCCGGATGGCGAGCTGCCGGATACCCTGGCGGAACTGGCGGCCGAAACGCGCATTGTGACCGCCGGCCTGTGCCGGCAGTTGGGCACCCTGGTTGAAGAACTGCAGAATGCCTTCGACGAACGCAAAGATCCGGAACTGGACCGGGACACCGCCGATTCCTGGTATCCCGTGATCGGTGCCTTCCACAGCCGGGCAGAAGAGCAGTTGCGCCTGTGGGCGGCCTGGTGTGAAGGGGCGACCGGTTCCGAGGCCACCACTCAAACTGAAAGCACAGACGCGGCCCCGGTTATCCGCAAAGGCCCGCCGGCGGCGCGATGGGCGGTGCGCCAGCGCTGGGATCACGCGGAAGACATTACCCTGTACAGCTCGCCGGTGCTGGCCGACAACCTGTTGTATTCACGGCTTTGGTCCCGGGCCTATGGTGCGGTGCTTACCAGTGCCACCCTGACGGCGCTGGGGAAGTTCGATCGCTTGCGGTCCCGGGCCGGTTTGCCGGAAGCCAGCCGTTACCTGGTGGTGCCCAGCTCGTTCCGTTATGGCGAAATGGCTACGGTAGAAGTGCCGGCCATGAATGCCATGCCCACCGATGACGGTTTTGGCGATGCCCTGATCAAGCGCCTGCCGGAACTCTGGGCCGGTGAAAAAGCCACCCTGGTGTTGTTTACCTCCCGCCGACAGATGCAGCAGGTGAGGGATGCCCTGGCTCCGGAATACCCGGAACTGATCCGTACCCAGGACGACATGGCCAAGAATGAAGTGCTCAAGCAGCATTGCGCCCGCATTGATGAAGGCAAGCCCAGCGTGCTGTTCGGCGTTGCCAGCTTTGCCGAAGGTATCGATTTGCCGGGCAAGTACCTGCACCACGTAGTGATTACGCGCCTGCCGTTCTCCGTGCCGGATGATCCCATCGACGCCAGCCTGGCGGAGTGGGTTACCCAGCGTGGTGGTAACCCGTTCATGGAAATTACCGTGCCGGATGCCTCGGTGAAGCTGGTTCAGGCCGTGGGCCGTTTGTTGCGTACCGAACAGGATACCGGCCGGGTGACCATCCTGGACCGGCGTATCGTCGCCCGTCGCTATGGCCAGCTGCTGCTGGATGCCCTGCCGCCGTTCCGCCGTGTAATCGAATACTGAGCCTTTCCCTTTGCCCATAAAAAAAGAGCCATCCCAATCGGGTGGCTCTTATCAAGGGGTTCTGACGAACCCGGGCGTCGAAATAACGCGGAACAAGAAATCTGAAGGCCTGAATTTCAGAATTCGCGGTAAGGCGCTAACCTCACCATGGTTAAATGATAGGGCGTAAAGGGGCGTAAACGGATCGTCCAAAGGGCGTAGTAAGGGGGCTTAATTCGGGCAAAGTGTGAACTACGTCACGTTCCTGTCTAGTCCCCCAGCAGCCCCAGCTCCCGGGCCCGGGCCAGTGCCTCGGTGCGCCGGCCCACGCCCAGCTTGCCGTAGAGGTTACGGATGTGGGCTTTCACCGTCGCCGGTGCCACCGACATCTTGCCGGCAATATCCTTGTTGGCCAGGCCCTGGTTGATCAGCTCCAGCACTTCCTGTTCCCGTTGGCTTAGAGGTTCGGCCAGTTCGCTGGCTGCGGTTGTTCGTGGCGCCGGGGAAATGGCGGCGGCTTGCGGCTCTGACGGTTCCGAACCGATAGCCACGGCTGGCTCCAGCAGTTGATCCTTCAGCATGGTCAGCAATTCCCGGTTCCAGCGCCCCGGTGTTCTCAGCCGCGGCAGCTCCAGCATCTTCTCTCGCAGTGCCGGGCTTTCTTCAGCAAACAGGCGCAGGAAGCCGGCATGTTCCGCCCTGTCCATGGCCCGTTCCAGCATCCGGTTGGCTTCTTCCTCGTGGCCCTGTTGGAACAATGCCTGTGCGTACACCAGCAGAATCTCTACCAGATGACGGGTATGGGCGTTGCGCTCGGCAGCGGGAATCAGCGCAGACAGTATCTCCTGGGCCTTCTGGCTGTCATTCCGGGCAATCAATACCCGGGCCAGGGCGATCTGGTTCTGCTCCCGGTTCAGGGGGTTGGTGGCCGGTTCTTCAAGGGCTGGTTGCAGGCATTCCATGGCCTTGTCAGCCTGGTCTGTGGCGAGGTAACAGCGCGCCAGCAGGGCAGCAGCAGCGGGCGGATCAAACAGGATGTGATCCCGGCGTTTTCGGCCCACGGTAACGGCATCTTTCAGGGCATCGATGGCGGCATCCAGCTTGCCTTCACTGAACGCCAGGTGGCCCCGAACAAACTGTATAACCACATGCTGGCCGGGCTCGGTGCCTTTTTCGACATGTTCGAGCAATGGCGACAGATAGCCGGCTGCCGTCTGGGGCTGGTTCTGTTCCCGGTAGATCTCAATCAGGGCGCTGTTCTGCCAGCAGGAGATCAGCCGCGGCTGGCTGGGGTCGGCATAGTGTTCGTCTACCCATTGCCGCACCCGGCTGGTGGTTTCCAGGGCAAGGTCGGTGTCGCCCCGGTTGTACTGGATCCACGCCAGCAACCCGCCGGAAGACAGCACGGTACTGGGTTTGCGTTCCACCTGGCCGTAATACACGGCGCTTTCCAGGGCTTCTTCGGCCTCGTTCAGCTCGCCCTTACCGAAATAATCCATGCCCAGGCCGTAGTAGGTGACGGATTTCAGGGGAATGCTGATCTTGTCGATGTCCTTGAGCACCTGCCGGGTCAGGTCCGAGGCGTTCTTCTCGTCGTTTCGGCTGCGGGCAAGGTACGAACGCACCAGCGATACTTCACTGTGGATGGACAGGGCGCCTTCGGCATCCGGGTGAGAGTCCGCCATCCGGCGGTCCAGCAGGTCTTCCACCCGGGTCAGCAAGGGCTCCAGCCCTTCTACCCGGTTGGCGAAGAACAAGCCCCAGACCTTGAGCATTTGCAGCTGCGGGCTGTCGCTGATGACATCCGCAGGGATTTTCTCCAGCCATTCCAGTACCGGCAAATGGAAACCGCCGTGGATGAGGTTGTTGCCGTGCTCCGAGAGCACCCGGGCCAGGCGCTCGGTGTCTTTGCGCTGGACAATCTGGCCGATGGCTTCCTGCACCTGGCCATGGCTGAGCAGCCAGTCTATGGTGCGGGATTGCATCAGCTCTGCCCGGGCGGGGTCTTTGCTTTGAATACGCTGCAACAGGGCTTCCCGGAACAGGTCGTGGTAGCGGAACCATTCGTTGCGGGTGTCCAGCGGAATCAGGAACAGGTTCTGGGCCAGTAGCCTGGTTAACGCATCCTGGCTGTCGCTGCGTTCCCGGATGGCATCGCACAGGGCGCCGGACAGGCGAGGGCAGCAGGCGGTATCCAGCAGGAAGTCCATCAGTTCCCGGGGCAACTGGCGCAGCACCTCGGTGAGCACGTAATCGCTGATCAGCCGGCCGTCCGGGTTCAGGCTTGGAGGCGCGGAAGTCTGGTCCAGGTTGAGCTGGCCGGACTTGGCCGACAGCGCCGACAACTGCATGGCGGCCACCCAGCCTTCGGTACGCTGGCACACCGAGCGGATCTCCTGCTCCGATAACTCCATGGCCATGGTGTCCCGGAAGAATGCCCGGCATTCGTCTTCAGAGAACGCCAGCAACCCCGGATGAATATCCTGCACCTGCCGCCGCACCCGCCAGCGGGCGAGGGGCAAGGGTGGTTCGGTGCGTGAAGCAAGGGTGACCAGCATGCCCGGGGGCAGGTAGTCGATAAACCAGCCGAGCTGGCGGTGAATCGTGTCGCTGGTGATCTCGTGATAGTCGTCCAGCACCAGGAACCAGGCCGTGTCGTCCTGGCTCAGGGTGTTGATCAAACCGGTGATGGCGGCGGTCTGGTCCTCGCCGTCACTGCGGGCGAGCTGTTTGCGGATATCTTCCAGCCCCATCAGCCCTGCGTGTTCAAAGGCACCCACCACGTACTGCCAGAACTGGCGTGGCTGGTTATCGTGTTCGTCCAGCGACAACCATGCGGTGCGGTGGCTGTTCAGGGCGCACCATTGGCTTACCAGGGTGGTTTTACCGAAGCCCGCCGGCGCAACCACCATATTCAGCCGCTTGCCGGTTTCCGGCTCCAGCAGCGAGTCGAGCCGTTGCCGGCGCACGGCTCTCGGGTCGGGTGTTGGCCTCAGAAACTTGGTGTTCAGCAGCATGGTTGTCCGGTTAACCGAAATGTAGGTCTTGGATTGTGTGCTTTGCTGCCGGCAAGTCAAGGGCTGCGGTGACGCAAGGCTTTGGCATGGCTGCGAAAGCATGGAATTGGTCTACACTGAATACAGTTACCTTTTGTATATCAAAAAAGAATGAAAATAACTGTTCTTATGCGTATTATCAGGCGGTAGACTCATCCAGGGAGCGACAGATTCAATGAAACTACAACAACTGCGGTATATCTGGGAAGTTGCGCACCACGATTTGAATGTGTCCGCCACCGCCCAGAGCCTGTTTACCTCACAGCCGGGCATTTCCAAGCAGATCCGCCTGCTGGAAGACGAGCTGGGGCTGGAAGTATTTGCCCGCAGCGGCAAGCACCTGACCCGCATCACCCCGGGCGGCGAGATTATCATCCGCGAGGCCGGAGAAATCCTGCGCCGGGTAGAGGGCATCAAAAAAATTGCCCAGGAGTTCAGCAACCAGCGCAAGGGCGACCTCAGTATTGCTACTACCCACACCCAGGCACGCTACGCCTTGCCGCCGGTGATCAGCGGCTTTATTGAAGAGTATCCGGATGTGTCGCTGCATATGCACCAGGGTACGCCCATGCAGATCTCCGAGATGGCAGCCAACGGTGCCGTGGACTTTGCCATCGCCACCGAGGGCATGGACCTGTTCAACGACCTGCTGATGATGCCCTGCTATCGCTGGAACCGCTGCGTGGTGGTGCCGAAAGACCATCCACTGGCCAGGGGGCAGGAGCTGACGCTGGAAGAGCTGGCCGAGTACCAGCTGGTCACCTACGTGTTCGGCTTTACCGGCCGCTCCAAGCTGGATGAGGCTTTCCAGTCCAAGGGTTTGACCCCGAAAGTGGTGTTCACAGCGGCGGATGCCGACGTTATCAAAACCTACGTTCGCCTCGGACTGGGCGTGGGCATTATCGCCAGCATGGCGTTTGACCCGAAAACCGATACCGATCTGGTGGCGCTGGATGCCAGCAAACTGTTCCGGTCTTCCGTAACCCGCCTTGGGTTCCGCAAGGGAACTTTCCTGCGGGGCTACATGTATGACTTCATGCAGCGGTTTGCCCCCCACCTGACCAAGGAAATGGTGGATCGCGTAGTCGCCCATCAGGGCAGCCGTACCGAGATTCAGGAACTGTTCAAGGACATTGAGCTGCCGGTTTACTGATCAGCCGGATTTGCCAATCAGGTTGCCGGCATGCAAGCCGCATTCCTTGTGGGTGGCTTCTTCCCACCACCAGCGGCCTTCGCGCTCGTGCTGGCCTGGCAGTACCGGGCGGGTGCAGGGCTGGCAGCCGATGCTGACAAAACCCTTTTCGTGCAGGCTGTTGTAGGGGGCTTCTGCCATGCGGATGTAGTCCCAGACTTCTTTAGAGGTCCAGTTCGCCAGCGGGTTGAACTTCACCAGCGTTTTATCATCGGTAGAGAACGCCGTATCGACCTGCACCACCGGCACCTCGTTCCGGGTGCCCGGGCTCTGGTCCCGGCGCTGGCCGGTAATCCAGGCATCCACCGTGGCCAGTTTCTTGCGCAGCGGGTTCACCTTGCGGATGCCGCAGCATTCCGAATGGCCGTCTTCATAGAAACTGAAAAGTCCTTTCTTGCTGACCAGCGCTTGGACTTCTGCGGCATCCGGAAACAGCACTTCAATCTCAATGCCGTAATGCTGGCGCACTTTCTCGATAAACTCGTAGGTTTCCGGGTGCAGCCGGCCGGTGTCCAGGGTGAACACCTGCAGGTTGTCCGTCAGCTTGTGGGCCATTTCGATCAGCACCACATCTTCCGCACCACTGAAGGAAATGGCGATATTGTCATAGCGGGCGAGGGCGGCTTTCAGGATGGCCCGTGGGCTCTGGCCGTCCAGCTCGCTGCGCAGAGAATCGATATCAGTCATGTTGTTCCAGCAATCGTTATCGTGTTGCCGCAAGGCTATCATCAAACCGGTAATAACCTGAAGGAATGACAAACTATATATTTATAGCTCGCCGGCAGGTTAAAGGCCGGGATTCCCGATGCATTCCCGCCCCGTTTTTCATATCATACGCGGCAGCAAGTCGGGCGCCTGTTGTGCCTGCCACCTTATCATTTATTCAGGAGACCGTTGTGGAACTCGCATGTCTTGACCTTGAGGGCGTACTGATCCCGGAAATCTGGATCGCCTTTGCAGAAAAAACCGGTATTGAAGAACTCAAGGCAACCACCCGGGATATTCCTGACTACGACGTACTGATGAAGCAGCGCCTGCGCATTCTGGACGAGCACGGTTACGGCCTGCCGGAAATCCAGGAAGTGATCGGCACCCTGGACCCGCTGCCCGGCGCCCGGGAGTTCCTGGACTGGCTGCGTGAGCGTTTCCAGGTGGTGATCCTGTCGGACACCTTCTACGAATTCGCTATGCCGCTGATGAAGAAGCTGGGCTACCCGGCGCTGCTGTGCCATAAGCTGGAAGTGGCCGACAACGGCCAGATTACCAACTACCTGCTGCGTCAGCGCGACCCCAAGCGCCAGTCTGTGCGGGCCTTCCAGTTGCTGAACTACCGGGTGATTGCCGCCGGTGATTCCTACAACGACACCACCATGCTGGGCCAGGCCGAAGCCGGTATTCTGTTCCACGCGCCCCAGAACGTGATCGACGAGTTCCCGCAGTTCCCGGCGGTGCACAACTTTGACGACCTGAAGCAAGAATTCCTGAAAGCCAGCGCCATTCACAGCGCCTGATTTTCCGGTATTCCGGTCTGTGCCGCTGCGGGAAACCCTGCGGCACAGATCACAGCCCTTACCGCTTTAGTTGTTCCAGAAAGTCCATCAGCGGCTTCACCTTGGTCAGGGTTTCCTGATACTCCGCTTCCGGGTCTGAATCCGCCACAATTCCGCCGCCACCCCAGCATCTGATCGTTCCGTTCGCCTCACACAGCAGGGTGCGAATGGCAATGTTGCTGTCCAGCCGCCCATCCAGCCCGTAATAGAACACCGACCCGCAATAGGGCCCGCGCCAGTGGGGCTCCAGCTCGTGAATAATCTCCATAGCCCGGATTTTCGGGGCGCCGGTGATCGAGCCGCCGGGGAAGGCATCAAACAGCGCCTGTAACGGGCTGACACTGGGCTTGAGTTGTGCGCGAATGTGGCTCACCAGGTGGTGCACATTCTGGTAACTTTCCAGCGCAAACAACTCGTCCACCTTCACCGAGCCGGGCAGGGCGTTCACGCTCAGGTCGTTGCGCAGCAAATCCACAATCATCAGGTTTTCCGCACGGTCTTTTTCCGAGGCCAGCAGCTCATCGGCCAGGGCCTTGTCCTGCTCCGGCGTGGCACCACGCCGCCGGGTGCCTTTGATCGGACTGGTTTCGATCACCCCGTCGCGGATTGCGAGAAACCGCTCCGGTGAAACCGACACCACCGCGCTGCCTTCATGGCGCAGAAACGCCGCGTAGGGTGTGGGGTTGGCAAGGCTCAGTTCCGTGAACGCCAGCCAGGGATCGCCACTGTAGTGGCCTTCAAAAGACTGGGACAGATTGGCCTGATAGCAATCGCCAGCCTGGATGTAATCCTGCACCTGTTGCACGTGATTTCGGAAATCGGCCGGGGCTTGAGTCGGTTTGAACGGCTGCTCCATGGCCCAGTGCTCTGGTTGTGGCGCAGCGGGCGTAGCCAGCCAGTTCTCCAGCTGTTTCTGCTGATCCTGCGGCAAGTCCGGGTGTACCCACAGATAACAGTTCCCTGATTCCAGGTCTTCACTGGCAAACCACAGGTACAGCCCGGCAAACATCAGCGGCAATGGCAGCTCCTGTACCAGCCCCTGCAGCTTTGCCTCGCGGGCATAGCCGAATTCATAGGCCAGGCTGCCCACCCAGCCGCCGATCAGCGGGCAGGGCGCTTCCTTTAACGAACAGAGTGCAGGCTGGTAAGGCGCCGCAAGTTGTTCCATCTCCCGGGCCAAAGCCTGAGTGTCCACGCCCATGCCTGCATTGGCTGGCAACGAGACCCTTTCTACCGCATGGCAGGAGAACCCCCGCGCAGCCCCGCGCCCGCCCGAAATCGCCTGGCCACCCAGAAATACAAAGTCCGGCTCTGCCGCCGAATGGCTGCAAAGCTGATCAAACTGCTGGCGGGAAATGAACTGGCAGACAGGAAAGGCCAAGTTACCTCCGTTAAAAATTGGAAGAATGCTACACGCTGCACAAAACGGGCGTTGTCCGATCGGGACAGGCGCTGATCTAATGGTTTTACGCAAGAAATCGGGTGGCCGGTATTTTACCGGAGTTTCAGCCCGGGTTCTGGGAATCTGTAAAACAATAAGTGGAATAACTCTATGTGTAGATTTAAGCGGTTCGTTCACACATCCATTCTTGGCATTGGCCTTGTTTTTAGCGTCAGCATGCTGAGCCCCGTGGTGCACGCAAATGATTCGGCCACAGACGAAGAATCTGCCAAGAAAGAGTTGGCCTTTATTCTGACGGCGGCTCGGGAGCAGCTCGTTAACTTGGTCGCTGAAGCAACCGAGGAATATGAGCCGGATCTGCTCGGTTCTGAAGAAGTCATGCCTGCAGCCTGGATGCTGATGAAAGATGGCGAAACCGTTAAGCGAATCAATATGGACGGACAAGCCGTAGGTGCCCCTCCATCAGTAAAATTGCTGATGTATCGGGCGGCAATTAAATCAATCGCACAGCGCAAACAAATAGTCGCAGCAGCAATACTCTATGCTGGCCAGCTTCATGAGGGTGATGAGACTAAGGCGTTGGTTATCGAGCATGAGCACATGGTTGGTGTGTCGGGCCACAAGGTGGTGGGCTATGAGGTAGAGGGTGGAGAAATTGTCTGGGGCGAGCCTGTAAGCCATAAAAAGCCTTTTCAATGGTTTTATGAAGGTAAGCCGGAGATCGAATGATGCAGGTTCGCAGTTTTGATCAGGGGGTAGTGGTCGGTTTAATAGACTGTGAAGACCGTCACGGACTAGGAGTGTTAAACAATCTTAAATGAAGGCGTGGAGTATGACGCTCCATTAAGAAACTCGTACAACAAAAATTGAGTTGTTCAAGGAGAAAATAATGAAAGGCCTGAAGAAAATTGCTCTGGCAACGGCTATTGCCGCTGCACCGTTCGCTTCCCACGCCGGCATGAAAGCCCTTGACGATACCGCAATGGGTAACGTCACTGGCCAGGCAGGTGTAACCATCGAGTTGCAAACGAAGGTTAGTATTGGTGAGTTCCGTTATACTGATACAGATGGTTATCAAACCGATCCAACCAAACCAATTGTTGATGGTTTCGGAAATCCTTATGCCGACGCAGCAGAGGGTGGTTCATTTGTAGTTAGTGGTATTACTCTTGGTGGTGCTGGCGTTGCCGGAGGCCTAACTGCCAAAGACGCTGTCGCATTTAAGAAGTTTGTGGAAGAAGGCGGTAATCCGGTAGATTTCACGCCGACACAAGACTCTGGTCTATTAGATGATTTGGCGATTAATATCGACGTTGCAGCGAATGGTGATGCGATAATCCATATCGCTTCACTTTCAACAATTGATATTGATGGCGATGGAACTCCAGATTCGCCTGCGCCAATCGACTGGGGTGTCACCGTCGATGAGATTAAGTTGAGCTCTTCCGCTGGAGCTGAAACCACCCTCATTTCGGGAATGAGTGGTTATGGTTATCTGGCAAAACTGGACATCGCTGTTCGTAACCAGGATACGGTGGAGACCGGCCAAACAGCTGGTACCGGCCTGCTGAACATTTCCACGGCTTTCAATGTGGCTGACATGGATTTCGATGTTGACTTTATGGGTGTGGGTATTCGTGACCTGAAGGTCTCTGGTTCCCTGCCTGTTGGCGGAACTGGTAATGCAACAGCCGATGCCTATCTGTCTAAGGGTTACGCTTACGTGGATGTTAATGTCTACAGCGGCGAGGCGAAAGCGGCTGGTGTTAACGAAGCCTTGAACATCGATGTGAATGACGTGTATCTCGACGTATCTATTGGCGATATCCTCATCGGTAACGATGGCACTGGCACCGGCGGGCCTAATCTGTCAATCGGTTCTGTGGCTCTGAATAACGTAGCCATCACTGACACCAAGCTTGTGGTCTACGGTCGCTAATCCGACCTGACACCAAAACTGGTGCAACGCCCCGCCTCGGCGGGGCGTTTTTGTTTCTGCAGAACACGCAGGCACAAAAAACGGCAGCTCACCGGCTGCCGTTTTTCATTAATCGTAAGAATTGTTATCAGGCCTTACTGATCCGGCACCTGAATAGAAAGATCAAACCCACCCCCAGGTCGCGGTGTCAGATTAATCGGCCCTTCGTTAATCCCCTGCGGAATATTGATCCGGTCTACCCCCGGCGGATTACCAATGCTGAAATTCAGGTTCTGGCCGTCAAAGCCGATACCCAGCTGGTCGTTCAGGAAGGTCTGGGTGAAGGGCTCGTCCGGGATTTCCGGTTGCTGGCCGAAGATCAGCTGGGGGATGTCCGGGCGGAATTCGGCTGGTGGCTGTACCCTTGCCAGTTCGTCGACTGGCAGCAGCAGGGCGCGGCGCAGGAACTCTTCTTCGGCGTCGGTTAAGGAATCTTTGCGGTCATCTTCCAGGTAGCGTTGCAGGGCTTCCCGGTAGGCTTCCTCTTCTGCCTCGGTGACGACCGGCTCGCCCGGGGAAATGGTCAGGGCCTGGATGATGCGCTGGCGATCTGCCTCGGACTTCTGCTGGTCTTTGGGTACCACGATAACGGCGGAGTCTTCTACGTAGGTTTCCACCATTTCGTCAGACGTCATGGTTTGTACGCCCGCGGTGGCGGGAGCAGCGATGGCGGCCGTTATGGCAGCGGCAAGCAGTTTGCGACGTATCATGAGTTGCCTCTTGGGTAACCGGTGTGTGCAGAGGCGCTGCTGAGACTGCGGAGACTGCCGAACTCAAGGCATTCAGGCTATGCGCTTCATTTTGTCAGTATTCGGTTTGTCTGACACGATTTCAACCGGAAAGTGCCGGTATTGTGATCAGAATCTTTCCCTACGGAGTACAGTTATAAAAACACTGTGGATATGGTTTCATAGTCCGTAAACCGCATTGAACTTTTCAGGAGTCTTCCGGCCTGATGGGCATGATAAAACAATCTGTTGGCCGTCGTTTCAGCCGCTGGATCAACCGCCGTATTCCCCGTTCAGACAGCGTTCTGTTCAGCCAGAAAAACATCTTCATTCTGCCCACCGGCGCCGGTGTGGTGTTCGGTATTCTGTTGCTGATCATGCTGATTACCGGCATCAATTATCAGAACAGCCTGATTTACCTGCTTACTTTCATGCTGGGCGCCCTGTTTGTGGGAGCCATGCATCAGACCCATCGCAATCTGTCCGGCTTGACGCTGGCGCTCGTTCAGCCGGGGGAAGGTGTGGCTGGTGAAGATATTCCTTTCCGGTTCCGGGTCAGCAGTGGCAAGGACGATGCCTTGTCGATCAGATTGTCGGTGGAGGACTCCCGGGTTGTGGGCATTCATGTGCCAGCCGGGGAGTCGAAAGACGTCACCCTGCCTGTTCCTTCGGCCTGGCGCGGCTATCTGCGCCCCGACCGGGTACGTATTGAAACCCGGTTTCCGTTTGGTTTGCTGAAGGCCTGGTCCTGGGTGCGGCCGTCTTCGGCCGGGTTGGTGTTTCCGCGGCCATTAGCGGCGCCGGAAGCACTCAGTACCCTGGAGGATGGCCCCGAAAGCGCTTCTGCTGCAAAAACAGCCGGGCAGGACGAAGCCGACCTGCGGCCCTGGCGGGAAGGGGACTTAAGCCCCAGGGTGATGTGGAAGCGCTTTGCCCGCTCCGGCCAGATGGTGGTGGCAGATTGGGAAGCGAAGCAGGGCAGCCCGCACTGGTTGGATTTTGCCGCGTTTCCCGGCGTGGATAACGAACTGCGTTTGAGTTACCTGGCCTGGCTGGTGCAGGACAGGGCAGCAAAGGGCGCCCGTTTCGGCCTGAACCTGCCCGGTGAGGTGATCGAGCCGGATTCCGGCAAGGTGCATGTGGAGCGTTGCCTGCGGGCGCTGGCTATCTGGGGCGAGGAAAAGCCTCGGGATGATGATGCCAGGGCCTTTGGTACCCGCAGGAAACTGGATCGGGCAGCAGGGGGAGGCAAGGCAGCATGAAGCTTTCCCTGCCTTTTGGCCTGTTCAGTGGCCGCGAAGAACCGCCGAAAGAAACCATTCCCGGCAAGGCGCTGCTGTGGTTGATTGTGGCCTTTGCGGTATTGCTTGTGCCCCAGTGGGATCGACTTCCGGTGTGGCTGATTGCGGCCTGTGTGGTGCTGGCCGGCTGGCGCTGGCTGGCGCAGATGGGCCGGGTGCGTTTGCCCGGGCGCTGGTTGCGCACCGGTATCATGCTGATCCTGATGGCGGTGTACATTGCCACGGTTCAGGGGCGCTTTACGGTGGATACCGCCGCCTCGTTCTTTGTGCTGGCCGTGGGCCTGAAATGGCTGGAAACCCGCAGTGCCCGGGACTTCTATGTGCTGTTCTTTATCCTGGTGTACCTGGCCACGGTGAATTTCCTGTTCCGGCAGGACATTCTCTGGGCGCTGGTGAACTTTGCCGCCATTGCACTGTTGCTGGTGGGGCTGCAAACCATAAACGCGCCGGACCTGCCCAATGCCATCGGCCGGGGCTGGAAGCGCCTTGGCCTTCTGATGCTGAAAACCCTGCCGGTGGTGATCCTGCTGTTTGTGTTCTTCCCCCGCATGGCGCCGCTGTGGAGTGTGCCCATGGTGTCTGGCCAGGCCCAGAGCGGGATTTCGGACACCATGCGCCCGGGAGATATCTCCAACCTGGCCCAGAGCAGCGAACGGGCCTTTCGGGTGACCTTCGGTGGTGATGCCCCGGATTACCGTGACCGATACTGGCGCGGGCTGATCCTGGACCGCCTGGACGGCGAAACCTGGCGCCAGGGCGATTCCGAGCGTTTCTTCCGGCCGGGCCGCGTAGCCATTGATGGCGGCGTGGGGGCGCTGGAGCCGAACCAGTACGATGTGCTGCTGGAGCCTACCGACCAGCGCTGGGCGTTCGCCCTGGATGGCTCCGAAGCTGTCTCGGATAACGTGGTAGAGGCAGAGCAAAACCTGTTCCGTTTCCGGCGCCCGGCAGACAGCTCTGTGCGCTATCGGATGGCTCTGGGCAATGTGGCGGCGAGCAGCGCAGTGCAGGGGTTGTCACCGCTGGAACAACGCCGATACCTGCAGCTGCCGGCGCAGGGGAATCCCCGGGCACGGGAACTGGCGCAGCAGTTGGGTTCGCAGTTAAGCCCGGAACAAACGGTGATGGAGTTGATGCGCCGGTTCCGGGAGCAGGAGTATTTCTACACGCTTCGGCCACCGGCCATGCCGGAAGATGGCATTGATGCACTGCTGTTCGATGAAAAGCGGGGGTTCTGTGCCCACTATGCCGGTGCAGCGACCTTTGTGTTCCGGGCAGCAGGTATTCCGGCAAGGGTGGTTGTGGGTTACCAGGGTGGCGACGCCGGTGCCAACAACGAGTATTACATTGTTCGTCAATACGATGCCCACGCCTGGGTGGAAGTTTGGATTGAAGGGCGCGGCTGGGTAAGGGTTGATCCTACGGCCGCCATCGCACCCAGCCGGATTGAATCCGGGCTGCGGGACGCCATGGCCGATGAAGGTTCGTTCCTGGAAAACGAACTGATCTCGCCTCAGCGTTACAGCGATCTGCAGGTGTTGCAGTGGGCCTCACTGCAGCTGGACCGCATCAACTACCAATGGCAGCGCTGGGTGGTGGGTTATCAGGGCCAGAGCCAGATGGATCTGATGTCCCGGTTGCCCGGTGGCGTAGGTATGAAGGAACTGGGCTACCTGACTGCAGGTATTGTCGGCCTGGCGTTGCTGGTGGCCGGCCTGGTGTCTGCCCTGGGCATGAAGCGGGGCGCACGGCAGGATGCGTTCCGCCGGGTGGTCAGCAGCTGGCACCGGTTCTGTGAACAGGCGGGAGTTCCGGTGCGGGCTGGTGAAACTCCGGAGGCGCTGGCGCAAAGGCTGTCCCGGGCGGTTCCCGCTGTGTCTGAATCGGCGCGGGTCTTTGCCCGGGCCGTGAACAATCATTACTATAGTGCTTCATCTGCGCCGGCCTCTGCCGACGATACCCGCCGTTTGAAGCGGTTGCTGCGCACCATGAAGCGGCAACGGCGCAATGGCCCGGAACCAGTACCCGAAACAGGGACTCCACCCAATGAGTGATATCGCCCAAGACATGCCCTGGCTGACTAAGGCCTGGCACGCGGTTCAGCACCGGCTTGCGGAAGACCGGCTGCCCCATGCCTTGCTGGTGGCCGGCGAACGGGGTGTGGGCAAGCGTGCCTGGGCCGAGGCCGTTGCCGGGTTATTGCTGTGCGATCGCCGGGAAGACCTGGGTAATGGCAACCTGGTGGCTTGCGGCCACTGCAAGCAGTGTGAGTTGCTGCGTGCGGGCAGTCATCCGGATTTGCGAATCTACGCGCCGGAGAAATCCCGTATGGTGAAGGTGGACCAGGTGAGGGCACTGTCTACCTTTGCCGTGGGTTCGCCCCAGGTGGCCCATCACAAGGTGGCCATTGTCGACCGGGCAGACCTTTTGAACATCAATGCCGCCAACGCCCTGCTGAAAACCCTGGAAGAACCGCTGCCGGATGTCACCCTGCTGCTGTTGCAGGAAAGTGGCCGGCCGGTGCTTCCCACCATTCGCTCCCGGTGCCAGGCGTTGACCATTCCGGTGCCGGCGGAAGAACAGGCCCAGAACTGGCTGGCGGCGCAGGTATCCGGGCTGGAGGAGGATCAGCGCCCCGGAGCCGAGGTGCTGGCCAAGAGCCTGATGCTGGCGGGTAATGCGCCAAGGTTGGCGCTGGAATATGCCACCGGAGAGTTTCCGGGGTTGCGGGACAAGGCCTTCGAGGCGTTCAAGCAGTTTATGAAAGGGCAGGTCACCGTGGGTGATGCGGCGAAGTGCTTCAAGACCATCGGCCTGGAAGACACCCTTTGGCTGTTCGAAAGCTGGGCCGCCGACCTGGCCCGGTGCAGCGCCGGCGGTCAGCCCAATGATACCGAAGCGGCAGATATGCTGATGTTCCTGGCCCGCAGCAATCCGCCCTGGCGGGCCCATGAATTGCTGGATCAGGTCCGGCAGAGCCGGGAGGCCGCCGTGTATAATGCCAGCCCGGAACTGGAGGCCAGCCAGCTGTTGATTGCCTGGCGTGATTTGATGCCCAGAAAGCGCGCCGCAGGTTGAGCTTTAGCGGTTAACAGCTGCTATGATTGCGAAATATCAGAAAAAAGAAGGTGTTTGATATGGGGCCCGGATTCGGAGCACGCAGTGGTATTCTGACCCAGACTATCAACGACAAAGCCGCGCTGTACGCAGCCTATATGCCGTACATAAAGCAGGGTGGCCTGTTCATTCCCACCCACAAGCAGTACCAGCTTGGCGACGAGGTTTTCCTGCTGCTGACCCTGATGGACGAGCCGGAGAAAATCCCGGTGGCCGGCAAGGTTGTATGGATTACCCCGAAAGGCGCCCAGGGCAACCGGGCTGCCGGTATCGGTGTGCAGTTCAACGGTGATGATGAAACCGCCCGCACCAAGATTGAATCTTACCTGGCTGGCTCCCTGAGCTCTGATCGCCCCACCCACACCATGTAGGACCTGCCTTGCATGAATGACACAGTGTTACCCGACAGTGGGCACGAAGTTCCGGCCGACTGCCGGGAGGCGCACTGGCCACTCGAAAACATCACCCTTGCCGGCCTGAGCTGGCATCCGCCCCGCGAAGCAGCTACCCGGCAACCTGTGCTGATGGTGCACGGCTGGCTGGATAACGCCATGAGCTTTGCCCACCTTGCGCCGGAAATTGCCGCCCATGCGCCGGTCCACGCCATCGACATGGCAGGCCACGGCCAGTCCGGCCACCGGCCGCCGGGGTACAGCTACTGGCTGATGGACTATGTGGGCGACCTTTCCGAACTGATCGACAGCCATTTTCCGCACAGCGAAAAAGAACCGATAGACCTGGTCGGCCATTCTCTGGGCGGCATCGTATGTGCTTTGTACGCAGCGGCCTTTCCGGAGCGGGTTCGGCGGCTGGTGATGATCGACAGCCTGGGGGCGCTTAGCCGCCCGGCGGAAGAAACCATTCCCCAGCTACGCCGGGCATTGCAGAAAAAGCGTAACGGTTCGGCACCGCCGGCGATCTATCCGGATGTGGAAACCGCAGCACGAATTCGCGAGGGAGGCCTCAGCCCCCTGAGTGCCGAGGCGGCCAGCTTGCTGGTGCCCCGGAACATGCGCAGTTACGGGGTGGGGTATGTCTGGCAGACCGATGCAAGGTTGCGGCACCCCACGGCTTTGATGATGACAGAGCAACAGGTGGAAGCCTCTTTGGCGGCCATCAAAACTCCGACGCTGTTTGTGCGTGCCGAGGAAGGCCTGCTGACTTACCGGAAGGGGCTGGACCAGCGCGCGGCGCTGATTCCGGAGCTGACCACGGTGGATGTTCCCGGCGGCCACCACTGTCACCTGGATGGCGATACCACGCCAGTCAGTGATGCCATAAAAAGGTTTCTTTTTGATGTTTAACCGATCCCGCAGTGGCTTTTTGAGAGGTTTGGCGGCCATAGTTCTGTTTTCGTCTGCCGGTGCTGTCCAGGCGAACGCTCTGGCACAGGCCCCTGTTCAGTTCTCGCAATCGTCGCTGCAGAATACCGCAGCGATTGAATCCAGCGGCCACCTGGTGCTGTTCAGCCCGGTGCGGGAGATTCGCAACGAAATCCGTTCCGATGTAATGGCGCGCCTGCCGGTGTCTGGCCAGGGGCAGCTGTTCGAGATCAACCGCGATGCCAGTCGCGAGGCTGCACTGGACCATTACCTGACGGAACTCCGGGCCAGGGGCGCCAGCGTTCTGTACCAGTGTTCCGGTATCCAGTGCGGCCGCAACAATGTCTGGGCCAACCAGATTTTCCAGCAATCCCGCCTGTTGGGCCGTGACGGCAGCCAGGATTACGTGGCCGCTGCAGTGGAAGACGAGAACGGCACACAGTGGCTCACGCTGGTGTATACCGTCACTCGCGGTAACCTGCGGGAGTATGTGTGGGTGGAGCAGCTGGAGGTAGGCGCGGGTGCGTCCATTCCGGGCTTTGAAGCGTCAAACGGGCGCATGAAGGGGCCGGTGGTGGTGCCCTGGAGCGGTGGCGTTACCTATCGATTTGATTTCAGTGCCGATGACCGGCGCAGGCTGACCGACTGGGCGGCTGATGAGGGCGCCGAGGTGGTGTTGGCCGCGTTCTCCTCCCTGCAGGACGGCGAGCGTCTGGAGGCTGCCCTGGAGCGCGCCCGGCAGGCAGGTGATGCCCTGGCCGAGGTGCTGGGCAAAACCGGAATCTCCCGCAGCCAGATTCGAATTGTCACGGTAGGGCCCGTGGTGCAGGTGGAAGACCCGGATCGTCGTGGTGATCGTGTAGAAGTATTGGTGATCAAGAGGTAAGCCATGGCACAGAAGGATAAACCGGTTGATAACGGCGCCAGTGCTGTCATAAAAAGCTCTGATGTTTCTCCTGCAAGTGCGCCTGCCAGCAGCAATGTTCGCAAGACCGGAAAGGGCAAGACCGTTGCCTTGACCCTGGGTAGCGGTGGCGCCCGGGGCTATGCCCACATTGGCGCAATCGAGGTGCTGGTAGAGCGTGGTTACAAGATTGCTGCGATTTCCGGCTGCTCCATGGGCGCCCTGATTGGCGGTATGTATGCCGCCGGCAAGCTGAAAGAGTACAAAGACTGGGTAACCGGGTTAGGGCAGTTTGATGTGATCAAGCTGCTGGACCTTACCTTCAGCTCCATCGGTGCCATCCGGGGCGAGAAGGTGTTTTCCATCGTGCGGGAAATTCTGGGTGATACCCGCATTGAAGACCTGCCGATTCCTTTTACGGCCGTAGCGACGGACCTGCTGGCACATAAGGAAATCTGGTTCCAGGAAGGGCCCCTGGACAAGGCTATCCGCGCCTCCATCGCGATTCCCAGCGTGGTGACACCGCTGGTGCTGGACGGCCGGGTGCTGGTTGACGGTGCCGTGCTGAATCCCTTACCGATTATTCCCACCATCTCTGCCCACGCAGACCTGATTATGGCGGTCAACCTGGCGGGCGAGGAAGAGCAGCTCCAGCGAATTCCGGACGCAGCGCTGACGCCTGCAGAAGATACCGGCGGCGATATGGAAGAGTGGATGGATGCGCTCCGGGACAAAGCTTCCCGCTGGTTCGACTGGGATGCCCTGAAAGCGCTTACCAACCGCAAGGGCAGTGAGGGCGAAACTCCGGAACAGAAGATCAGCCGGGAGATTGCCAAAAAGTCGCAGGAAAAAGCGATTGAGGCCAAGGCCAAGGCTCCGGTGCCTGCCGACCACCCGGATGCGGAAAAGCGGGAAGAGCACGACACCATCGACTGGGACAAGCTCGGCATTGGCAAGTTTGATGTGATGAACCTGACCATCGAAACCATGCAGAGCGCCCTGGTGCAGTACAAGATTGCCGGTTATCCGCCGGACTTGCTGATCAACATTCCCAAGAACGCGTCCCGTAGCTATGACTTCCACAAAGCGCCGGAGCTGATCCAGCTGGGGCGTGAGCGTATGACCGCGGCCCTGGACCGCTTTGAGGCCAGCCGCAGCAGTTCCGGCCCGCTGGCGCTGTGATGGCCGGCGGGCGGAAAGCTGCAGCCATCGGCCTAATCAGCGTATAATGCCGGGCTGAAACTTACCGACCAGGAAACCGACTTTGTGACCAGCCCCGTAGATGACCTGCAGACCATTCGCGACCTGTTGCGCTATGCCGCCTCGCGGTTTGCTGCCTCGCCCCTGTACTTTGGCCATGGCACCGATAACGTGTGGGACGAAGCCGTACAACTGGTGTTGCGCAGCGTTCACCTGCCGCTGGAAAACAATAACCTGTTCCTGGATGCGCGCCTGACCCGCAGCGAGCGGGAGCTGATCATCGAGCGTATCGAGCGGCGCATTAACGAGCGTGTGCCCATTGCCTATTTACTGGGCGAAGGCTGGTTCATGGGCATGCCCTTTAACGTGGATGAGCGGGTACTGGTGCCCCGGTCACCGCTGGGAGAGCTGCTGGAAAACGGCTTGCAGCCCTGGCTTGGCGGCACCCACGTTCAGCGCATTCTGGACCTGTGCACGGGCAGCGGTTGTATCGGAATCGGCGCCGCGACGGTGTTCGACGAGGCAGAAGTAGACTTGTCGGATATCTCTGAAGACGCGCTGGCGGTTGCCGAATCCAACATCGAGATGCACGGCCTGGAAGGGCGGGTACAAACGGTTCGCTCGGATGTTTTTGACAACATCGAGGGCCGCTACGATGTCATCCTCAGCAATCCGCCGTATGTGGATGCCGAAGACCTGGCGGACATGCCGGAAGAATACCAGCATGAGCCGGCACTGGGCCTTGCCGCAGGCGACGACGGCCTGGATATTGCCCACCGCATCATCGCCGGTGCCGCCGACCACCTGACCGAAGACGGCCTGCTGATTGTGGAAGTGGGTAACTCCTGGGGTGCGATGGACGATGCCTATCCGGACCTGCCGCTGACCTGGCTGGAATTCGAGAATGGCGGCGATGGTGTGTTCCTGGTTGCAGCCCGGGACCTGCGTGAATGGCAGGCCAGAAACAGCTGAAGTAATTTATTATAAAACCTTTATAAAGTGCTGAATTATGTCCGGAAATACATTTGGAAAACTGTTTACCGTAACCACCTTCGGTGAAAGCCACGGGGCAGCTCTGGGCTGCATTATCGACGGCTGCCCTCCAGGGCTGGAGTTGTCTGAAGCCGACATGCAGAAGGACCTGGACCTGCGTAAGCCGGGCACTTCCCGCCATACCACCCAGCGCCGGGAACCGGATGAGGTGCGGATTCTGTCCGGCGTGTTCGAAGGTAAAACCACCGGCACGCCCATTGGCCTGATCATCGAGAACACCGATCAGCGCTCCAAGGACTATTCCAGGATTTCCGAACAGTTCCGCCCGGCCCACGCCGATTACACCTACACCCACAAATACGGCGTGCGTGACTATCGTGGCGGCGGCCGTTCCTCGGCCCGGGAAACTGCCATGCGGGTGGCCGCTGGCGCCGTTGCCCGCAAGTTCCTGGAGCAGCGGCTGGGTATTCGTATTCGGGGTTACCTGTCACAGCTGGGCCCCATCAAGATCGAGAAGCTGGATTGGGACCAGGTACACCAGAACCCGTTCTTCTGCCCGGATGCCGACAAGGTGCCGGAAATGGAAGCCTACATGGACGCACTTCGTAAAGAAGGCGACTCCATTGGCGCCCGTATCAACGTGGTGGCTGATGGTGTTCCGCCGGGGCTGGGCGAGCCGATTTTTGACCGGCTGGATGCCGACCTGGCCCATGCCTTGATGAGCATTAACGCTGTTAAGGGTGTGGAAATCGGCGCCGGTTTTGGCTGCGTAGAGCAGAAGGGCACCGAGCACCGGGACGAAATGACGCCGGAAGGCTTCCTGTCTAACCACGCTGGTGGTGTGCTGGGTGGTATTTCCTCCGGCCAGCCCATTGTCGCCAGCATTGCCCTGAAACCCACATCCAGCTTGCGCCTGCCGGGCCGCAGTATTGATGTGAATGGTAAACCGGTAGAAGTGATCACCACTGGCCGGCACGACCCCTGTGTGGGTATCCGGGCCACGCCGATTGCCGAAGCCATGATGGCCATTGTGCTGATGGATCATTACCTGCGCCATCGTGGCCAGAATGGTGATGTAAGCGTCGATACGCCGGTACTCGGCCAGCTCTGATAGCCGGGAGGCGCTACCATCTACTGGCGGCTGTCTAACCTTTACTTCTGGTTCTTCGCCCTCCTTGGAGGGCTTTTGCCTTATTGGTCCCTCTACCTGGAGGGGCAGGGCTTTTCCTATCTGCAAATCGCCACCCTGATGGCGACCATTCAG
>NZ_DFLY01000032.1:105073-181437 GCF_002375525.1 Marinobacter sp. UBA3607
TTTACCTTTTTCTGGAACGCGATTCTTCCGCTGTATGAAGTGATCACCCTGCGGGTGCTGGGTTCAAAAAAAGAACGTTACGGCAAGGTTCGGCTGTGGGGCTCGGTGGGCTTTATCGGTGCGGTGGCGCTGGTTGGCGGCTTGCTGGAACTGGTGCCGATTCGCTATTTGCCCTGGCTGTTGCTGCCGGTCTTCGCCGGCATTGCCGTGTCGGCCTTCCTGGTGCCGTCCGAACGGGGTGAACGCAAAGAGTCTGCTCCCAAAGGCAGCCTGAAAGCCATCGTTACCCATCCGGCGGTGGTGGCCTTCTTCCTGATGAACTTCCTGCTGCAGGTCTCCCACGGCGCTTACTACACGTTTTTCAGTATTCACCTGGAACAACACGGCTACGGAAAGCTGTCGATCGGCCTGTTGTGGTCACTGGGGGTGATTGCCGAAATAGGGCTGTTCCTGGTCATGCACCGGCTGTCGACGCGGTTTACCGTGCGCCAGATTGTGATCGGCTCCCTGGTGTTGACCATGATTCGCTGGGGGCTGATTGCCGAGCTCACCGGGCTTGTTCCGGTACTGATCTTTGCCCAGCTGTTGCATGCGGCGTCTTACGGTGCCTTACATGCGGTTTCGGTGCAGTACATTCAGGGTTTCTTCGGCAAACATCACCACGGGCAGGGGCAGGCGCTGTACAGCGGGTTGACCTTCGGCGCCGGTGGCGCGCTCGGCGCCTGGATGTCAGGTTTCCTGGTGGACGGCTACAGCACCTCTGCCGCCTTCTGGGGCGGTGCCGTAGCCATGGCTCTTGCCATCGTGGTTACCTGGCGGGGGCTGCAACCCCCGCCGAAAGAGGCCTGACCGGGCGTTTATTGATCCGGGTCTTCCTCACTGATTTTGCCTTCCTGCCAGAGCTTGAACAGGGCCAGGTCGAAGGTTTGCATGCCCAGGTTGGCAGACTTCTCCATGATCTCCTTGATGCCGTCGATCTCGCCCCGCAGGATCAGTTCGCTGATAGTGGGCGTGCCCAGCAGGATTTCGATGGCAGCGGTACGTTTCTTGTCCACAGTAGGAATGAGGCGCTGTGACACAAACGCCCGAAGGTTCATCGACAGATCCATCAGCAGCTGCGGCCGGCGTTCCTCCGGGAAGAAGTTGATGATCCGGTCCAGAGCCTGGTTGGCGTTGTTGGCGTGCAGGGTGGAAATACACAGGTGCCCGGTTTCGGCAAACGCCAGGGCGTGTTCCATGGTCTCCCGGTCCCGAATCTCGCCGATCAGGATCACATCCGGCGCCTGGCGCAGGGTGGAGCACCGGTGCTCAGGTAAAGGTCTGAGCCATCGTGTTTGGCCAGGATTTTCAGGTAATCGTCAAAGCCCATCTTGTCTCCCGCTGTTTATCCGGATCAGGTTGTTTGGTTTGCTTCTTCGTCGTGAACAATACCGAGCAGGGCGGTCGCCGCCGGGCTCAGATGCCGGCCTGACAAACCCACCGCCCCCAGCACCCGGCTGACCGGAAACCCGGTATCCAGCTGGTGCAGGCTTTCATCCACCATACTCACCGGCAACACACTCCAGCCAAGGCCCACACTGGCCATCATCTTGATGGTCTCAAGATAGTTGGTGGGAATCTGCTGTTTGAGCGGAAGGTTGGCTTCCAGGAACAAACGGCTGACCGCCCGGTACGTTGCCGTGGTGGTGTCTGGCAGCAGCGCGGGATACTGGGCCAGGTCTTCAAGACTGGCGTTTTTACCCACTGCAAGCTCATGGCCGGCGCCCACCACAAAGGCCATAGGATCAGACCACTGTTCGTATACCACGAACTCGCTTCCCATGCTGTCACTGAGTGTGACAAACGCCAGCTCTGCGTTACGTTTGAGCATCTGACTGTAAGCGGCATCGGATTCCATAAACTGCAGGTTGACCGTTACTTCCGGATAGTCACTGACGAACCGTCGCAGCCAGTTTGGGAGATGATGCAGGCCAATGTGGTGGCTGGCGATGATTTCGAGTTCGCCACTGATGATGCCGTCGTCGGCTGATAGCGCCATGCGCGCGTTGTGGATTTCATCGAGGATGCGCCTGGCGTGGGGCAGCAGCCTGGCGCCGGCTTCGGTGACACGGATTTCCCGGTGGCCACGTTCTATCAGCTTGGTGCCCAGCTGGTTTTCCAGGGCCGCAAGGCGTTTACTGATAGCCGGCTGTGTCAGGTGCAGCGCTTCTGCGGCTTCGGAGAAGGAACCCTGATCGACTATGCTCAGGAATGCTTTTAAGGAGTTTGCGTCCATTTTCGGTGTCCGTCTCTTTCCGGCGTGTTCCGGTGCCTTGGTACAGGTCCCGGCTTGTGGGGCACCTTTCCAAAAACCGCTACAAGCACCCGCAAGCGGGTCCAGCCAGCAATCATAGATTGCTGTCGTTCGGCTACGCATGAAGCTTAGCTTCATAAACGCTTGCCTCACCCCTGTGCGCTTCTCTCCGGCCATCCATGGCCTACGACATTTTTGGAAAGGTGCCCCACAAGCCGGAACTCGAACTTTGGGTTACAGCAGATCGAATCATTGGTTGCTGGAAACCCCGACCATTGTATGAGGTGCGACTGGGTGGAAAGGCTTTTCAAAACCGTTGAGGGCCATGGACGGCCCGAAACGAGCCTACAGGGACGTACTCGTGGGCGTGTTTTGAAAAGCCTTTCCACCCAGTTGTGCCTGGCACCGAACTTGTTTGGGAAGCGGCCCCCACCAACGTGCGCCCGGCACGGAGTTGGATCGAGGTTAACGCCAAACTCCGGATTACCTGGAATATAGAGCATAACCAAAAGGAATGCGATGGATGAAAAAGATGAATTGAGGTTATGTCAGGCGGAAGAGTAAGATAGAGGCATCAAAGCAGAAACAGAAACCCCCAGAGAGTGAGAGAGAACCATGGCGGGCAAGACCTTATACGACAAATTGTGGGACGACCATTTGGTCAAACAGCGGGACGACGGCTCCGCATTGATTTACATCGACCGTCAGTTGCTGCACGAAGTAACCTCACCGCAGGCATTCGAAGGCCTTCGGATTGCGGGTCGCAAGCCGTGGCGGATTGATGCCAACATCGCGACACCGGACCACAACGTGCCAACCACCGATCGTGATCGTGGCATCGACGGCATCGTGGATCCGGTATCCCGCACCCAGGTGGAAACCCTGGACAAGAACTGCGACGAGTTCGGGATTCTGGAATTCAAGATCAAGGACCAGCGCCAGGGCATCGTGCACGTGATCGGGCCGGAGCAGGGTGCAACCTTGCCGGGCATGAGTATTGTGTGTGGGGATTCCCATACCTCTACTCACGGCGCCTTTGGTTGCCTGGCCCACGGTATCGGTACCTCTGAAGTTGAGCATGTTCTGGCCACCCAGTGCCTGGTTCAGAAAAAGATGAAGAACATGCTGGTGAAGGTGAACGGCAAACTTGGCGCGGGTGTGACCGGCAAGGATGTGGTTCTGGCCATCATTGGTAAGATCGGCACCGCTGGCGGTACCGGTTACGCCATCGAGTTTGGTGGTGAGGCGATCCGTGGTTTGAGTATGGAAGGCCGGATGACTATCTGCAACATGGCCATCGAGGGCGGTGCCCGTGTGGGTATGGTGGCGGTGGATGACACCACCATCGAGTATGTGAAAGGCCGTCCGTTCTCTCCGAAAGGCGAGACCTGGGACAAGGCCGTTGAATACTGGCGTACCCTGCACAGCGACGACGACGCGGTTTTCGACAAGGTGGTTGAGCTGGACGGCACGGCTATCCAGCCGCAGGTGAGCTGGGGTACGTCTCCGGAGATGGTAACCGGTGTCGACGGCAATGTGCCGGACCCGGCGAAGGAAGAAGATCCCATCAAGCGCGAGGGCATTGTGCGCGCGCTCAAGTACATGGGTCTGCAGCCGAACCAGAAGATTACCGATATCCAGCTGGATCGCGTGTTTATCGGTTCCTGCACCAACAGCCGGATTGAAGACCTGCGCGAAGCGGCTGCGGTGGTGAAAGGTCGCAAGGTGGCTTCCAGCCTGAAGCAGGCCATGGTGGTTCCGGGTTCCGGCCTGGTTAAAGCGCAGGCGGAGCAGGAAGGCCTGGACAAGATCTTTATCGAGGCGGGTCTGGAATGGCGTGATCCGGGTTGCTCCATGTGTCTGGCCATGAACGCCGACAAGCTGGGGCAGGGCGAGCATTGTGCGTCTACCTCCAACCGGAACTTCGAAGGTCGTCAGGGCTTTGGTGGGCGTACCCACCTGGTGAGCCCGGCCATGGCTGCCGCAGCGGCGGTAACCGGCCACTTCGTTGATGTCCGTGAATTGATGCACTGAGCCACAGGAGAGAGACCATGCGCGCATTTACGCAACACCAGGGCATTGTAGCCCCCATGGACCGTTCCAATGTGGACACGGACATGATCATTCCCAAGCAGTTTCTGAAGTCCATCAAACGCACGGGCTTTGGCCCGAACCTGTTTGATGAACTGCGCTACCTGGACGAAGGCAAGCCGGATCAGGATTGTGCTGGCCGTCCGCTGAATCCGGATTTTGTGCTGAACCAGGACCGTTACAAGAACGCCAGTGTACTGCTGGCCCGGGCCAACTTCGGTTGCGGTTCCAGCCGTGAGCACGCGCCTTGGGCGCTGGATGATTTCGGTTTCCGGGTGATCATTGCCCCGAGCTTTGCCGATATCTTCTACAACAACTGCTTTAAGAACGGCCTGTTACCCATTGTTTTGGATGAAGAAGTTGTCGACAAGTTGTTCAAGGAAGCCGAAGCGAACGAGGGCTACCAGCTGACCGTTGACCTGGAAGCCAAGACCGTGACCACGCCGTCTGGCGAGTCGTTTGGTTTTGATGTGGATGACTTCCGTCGTCACTGCCTGCTGAACGGTCTGGACGACATTGGTGTAACGCTGGAAGATGCCGATACCATTCGTGCCTATGAAGATGCTCGCCGCAAGACGGCTCCCTGGCTGTTTAACGCTGGAAACTGATTAACAAGGGTTTGGATATGTCCCGTAATGTATTGCTTCTGCCGGGTGACGGCATTGGTCCGGAAATTGTTGCCGAGGCAGAAAAGGTTCTGCACAAGGTTAATGAGCAGTTTGGTCTTGGTCTGAGTTTTGGCAGCGCGTTGGTCGGTGGTGCGGCCATCGATGCTAATGATACTCCGCTGCCGGACGAGACCCTGGAGAAGGCCCGCAAGGCCGATGCCATTCTGCTGGGCGCCGTAGGTGGCCCCCAGTGGGACAGCCTGCCGATGGCCAAGCGCCCGGAGAAGGGGTTGCTGGGTTTGCGTTCTAACCTGCAGCTGTTCGCCAACCTGCGGCCTGCCATTCTGTATCCGCAGCTGGCGTCTGCGTCTTCCCTGAAGCCGGAAGTGGTTTCCGGCCTGGATATCCTGATTGTGCGCGAGTTGACCGGTGGTATCTATTTCGGCCAGCCCCGTGGTGTGCGTGAGCTGGAGAACGGCGAGCGTCAGGGTTACAACACCTATCAATATACAGAATCCGAGATTCGCCGGATTGGCCGGGTTGCTTTTGAGGCGGCCCAGCAACGGGGCAAGAAGCTGTGTTCCGTAGACAAAGCCAACGTGCTGGAAGTGACCGTGCTGTGGCGGGAAATCATGGAAGACCTTAAGCGCGAATATCCCGACGTGGAGCTGTCCCACATGTACGTGGACAACGCCGCCATGCAGCTGGTTCGTGCGCCGAAGCAATTCGATGTGATTGTGACTGGCAACATGTTTGGTGATATTCTTTCTGACGAAGCGGCTATGCTCACCGGCTCTATCGGCATGTTGCCGTCTGCGTCGCTGAACTCTGAAAAGCAGGGCATGTACGAGCCTTGCCACGGTTCGGCACCGGATATCGCCGGTAAGGGCATTGCCAATCCGCTGGCCACCATCATCAGTGCAGCCATGATGCTGCGTTATAGCCTGAATGAGGAAGAAGCCGCAGCAGCGATTGAAGCGGCGGTCAGCAAGGTGCTGGATCAGGGCCTGCGTACCGCAGACATCATGTCTGACGGCGGCCAGAAGGTCTCCACCCGCGAAATGGGTGAGGCGGTACTGAACGCACTTTAAGCCAGGCTTGATCCGGCAAACCGAGACCCGACAGCGGCGCGATGCTGCCGCTGCGGGATCATCCATCCTGTCCCTGCCAGCGATAACGGTAATGGGCGGGCATAATGTGAGGTTCAAAGGTCGCACATGAAGCGAGTTGGACTTGTAGGTTGGCGTGGCATGGTAGGCTCAGTCCTCATGCAGCGCATGCGTGAAGAAAACGATTTTGCCGATATCGATCCGGTGTTTTTCACCACTTCCCAAACAGGGAAGCCGGCCCCGGACGTAGGCAAGGAAGGTGTTCCTCCTCTGCAGGACGCCTTTGATATCGATACCCTGAAAGGCATGGATGTGATCGTGACCTGTCAGGGCGGCGATTACACCACCGAGGTTTACCAGAAGCTGCGTGATGCGGGCTGGGAAGGCTACTGGATTGATGCCGCATCCACCCTGCGGATGGTGGATCATTCCGTGATCGTGCTGGACCCGGTTAACCGTAACGTGATCGACTCCGCCCTTGATAAAGGCGTGAAGGACTACGTTGGTGGTAACTGCACCGTCAGCCTGATGATGCTGGCCCTGGGTGGCCTGCTGGAGCAGGACCTGATCGAGTGGGTTTCTCCGATGACGTACCAGGCGGCTTCCGGTTCTGGTGCCCAGAACATGCGTGAACTGCTGAACCAGATGGGCGCCCTGAACGAGAGCGTGAAATCAGAGCTGGCCGATCCCTCATCCGCCATCCTGGAAATCGACCGCAAGGTGACCGACACCATGCGTTCCGGCGATTTCCCCACCGAGCATTTCGGTGTGCCACTGGCCGGCAGCCTGATTCCGTTTATCGACAAGCAGCTCGATAACGGCATGAGCAAGGAAGAGTGGAAAGCGGGTGTGGAGACCAACAAGATTCTGGGCCGCTCCGGCAACCCGATCCCTATTGATGGTATCTGCGTACGCATCGGCGCCATGCGTTCCCATAGCCAGGCGCTGACCATCAAGCTCAAGAAGGATCTTTCGGTTTCTGAAATCGAAGGCATCCTGGCCAAGGGCAACGACTGGGTGAAGGTGATCCCGAACGATCGTGACGCCACCATGCAGGAACTGACCCCGACCAAGGTGACCGGTACCCTGAGTATTCCTATTGGGCGCATCCGGAAACTGGCCATGGGGCCGGAATACATTTCAGCGTTCACCGTGGGTGACCAGCTGCTTTGGGGCGCCGCTGAACCGCTGCGCCGCATGCTGCGGATTCTGCAAGAGCGTTAAGAAATGTTACGCAGGGGCAATTAATGCCAACTGTGTCCGGTTTTTAGCAAACCGGTCGGGGGCGGAGGCTGATTTCAGCGTCCGCCCCTGTTATTTTCAAGGGCAGTAAGGAGTTCCGCCTGACAGGTCAGGAATCAGTGCAAGGATTGCAGCTGATTGATTGATAAAAGGGGACTTATCATCAATACTTTCCCCGCCATAGTTAGACTTACGATATAAAAACGAGAAATAACAAGACGAAACGTCATCCAACCTCGTCCGATTCTGCTGAAAGTCAGCAGTAACGAATAACGGAGACTGGAAAGGAAAAAGCATGAAGGTACGCAAGCTTGCGGTTGCCCTGGCGCTGGCGGGAGGGCTTGGCTCCGGCATGGCACAGGCCCTGGGGCTCGGTGAAATCGAACTGCAGTCCTGGCTGAATGAGCCCCTGGACGCAGAAATCTCACTCAGACAGAGTGCGGGTGTGGATCCGGGTGATGTATTCGTCAATGTGGCACCGGAGGCTGCTTATCAACGGGTAGGTCTGGAGCGGAACCAGTTTCTGAGCAAACTGAAGTTCGAGGTGGTAACGGGCTCCGATGGTAACCTTGCCATCAACGTGTCGTCCCGTGAGCCGGTGCGTGAACCATATTTGAACTTCCTGCTGGAGCTGACCTGGCCCAACGGTCGCCTGATGCGGGAATACGCGGTTCTGGTTGATCCCCCGGTTTATGCCGAGGAATCCGGTGTGCGGGAGCAGGTGAGCGCGCCTGTATCGTCGGCGGCATCTGCGCCGGCACGTCAAACCACCACCCGCAGTCCGGAATCGATTCGTCGCGAGGCGGCTGTACAGCGTGCGCCGGCCCGGGGCTACCAGCCTGACACCTTTGGTCCGACCGGACCGTCTGACACGCTTTGGATGATTGCCCAGCGCATGAGGCCGGATAGTTCTGTGTCCATGCAGCAAATGATGCTGGCCATCCAGGATCTCAATCCGGATGCCTTCATCGACGGCAATATCAACAAGTTGAAGCGCGGGCAGGTACTTCGTGCGCCGACCCTTGATCAGATTCAGCGCCGCACCAAGGCCGAGGCCAATCGTGTTGTAGCCCGACAGAACGAGGAATTCCAGTCTCCACGCCCTGTTGATGCAACCCGTACCGCCCAGGCTGAAACGGCCCCGGCACAGACTGCTGAAAATGCCGGCACCGACGAACTGAAACTGCTGGTAGCCGAGGAAGAAACCTCTCCCCGTACCGATGACGAAGGCGGTTCAGCAGGTGGCGATGGCGAACAGGCTGGCGGTGCAGACGCCGGTAATGCCGTTGCCATGGAAGAGCTGGATGCGACTCGTCGTGAAAACGAAGAACTGTCCAGTCGCCTGCAGGATATGCAGGAACAGGTTCAGACCCTGCAACGCCTGCTCGAGCTGAAGAATAGCCAGTTGGCGGAACTTCAGGGTATGACCCAGGAAGAAGCTGCTGCGGCGCTCGCGGCCGAGGGTGACAGTGCCCAGGCCGGTGCCGCAGGTACGGATGCCAATGCTGATGGTGAAACCGCCGCGGCTACGGAGTCTGCTGACGCAGAAGAACCGGCGACTCAGGCCGGTGAGAGTGCTGTGGTCCAGGAAGGTGAAAGTGCTGAGGCCCAGGAAGGTGAAAGTGCTGATACTGAGGCTGGTATGGCTGAAGGGAGCGCGGACACGACTGCCGCAGTGGCTGGTGCCGGTGAGCAAGCGGAAGCCAGTGCTGCTGAAGGTGAGAGTGAAAGCGCCGAGGCTCCTGCGGAGGCCGAAGGCGATGCATCTGGTTCTGGCCAGTCTGACGTAACGGGTGCTGATACGGCTGCACAGCCTGGTGCTGACACCGAGTTTGCAGAAGCGACAGAAGCTGCTGAAGCCGACGACGCCCCTGCAGCGGCTGCAGCCCCGACTCAGGAGGAAGCCAAGCCTCAGCCCAAGCCGTCGCAGACTGCACCTGCCAAAGAGAAAGGCTTCTTTGGTCAGTTGATGGACACCATTCTGGGCAACCCGATGTACCAGATTGCGCTGGGTGGTGGCCTGATTCTGTTGCTCCTGCTTCTGCTGCTGGTCGCTCGTAAAAACGCCAAGCGCGAGAAGGATTTCTACGATGAGTTCAATCGTGGTGAAGACGATTCAGCAGATGATTCGGTAGACCTTGGCCCTGCAGCGGCTGTTGCCGGCAGCGACCAGGAAGAAACTGCCGATGCGCTGACAGAAGCCGAGACCTACATTGCCTACGGTCGTAACGACCAGGCCATCGAAGTCCTGGAAACCGCAATTTCCCGCGAGCCCAGCCGTGCAGACCTGCGACTGAAGCTGTTGTCTGTCTATGCAGATAACCAGGACCGTGATGCCTTCGAGAAGCAGTACGGTGAAGTAGCGGCACTGGAAGACGAGTCCTCCCTGCAAGAAGCGGAAGCCATTCGCAGCCGTCTGGACGAAGCGGAGTCCATGCCCAGCATCGATGACCTGGAGTCCCAGCTGCGTTCCGATTCCTTCAGTCTGACGGATAACGAACCGGAGCAGGCACTTTCCTTCGAGACACCGGAGCAGGAGCCGGAAGAAGACTGGTCCCTGTCTGATGAGCTCAAGGCGGATGAATTTGAAGCCGCTGCCGATGAAGTGAAAGAAAACGAGTTCGGCGAGCTGGAATCCGACAGCTCACTCGAAACCGATGCAGACGACAATTCCGTTGAATTCGATCTCTCCGATTTCGAACTGGACGCTGAAGATGCCGGTCTGGACCAGCTGGATTCCGAGCAGCCCGAAAAGGCGGACGAGGAAGACCTGAGTCTGGAGCTGGGTGAGCTGGAAGAGCTGGGTGAACCGGAACAGGCGGAAGAGTTGGGCGACCTGGATAAGCCTGTCACCGGCGAAACCGAAAGCGAGCAGCCTGCTGAAGAAGAGATCGACCTCGGCCTCGAGGGCGAGTCGCTGGACGAATCCTTCCTGGACGAGCTGGATGCCGAGCTGGAGAAAGTATCCAGCGAGGAAGACTCCCTGGAAGAGCTGGACCTTGAAGATTCTTCCCTTGAAGAGCTGGAACTGGACGTTTCCGACGAAGACCTGGCCCTGATGGAAGAATTCTCCGAAGACAGCGAGAGCCCGGAGGTCGACGAAGAACTGGGCCTTGAAGACGCCCTGCAGGAACTGGAGACCGAAGAAGAACCTCTTGGCGACTTGCCGGATGTTGAGCCTGAGGCTGAGGCGTCCGACACTGACGCAGAAGTTCCGGAAATGCCGGAAGAGGGCGCGTCAGACGAGGCGGTCACTCCCGCTACCGGACTGGATATCGACGAAAGCGATCTTGAAGACGACGACTTCGATTTCCTGGCCGGCACCGATGAGGCTGCCACCAAGCTTGACCTGGCCCGTGCCTACATCGAGATGGGTGACAGCGACGGTGCCCGTGACATCCTGGAGGAAGTTGCACTGGAAGGTAACGATGATCAGAAAGCCGAGGCGCAGGAGCTCCTTAAAAATCTTTCCTGATCCGTTATAATCAGTTCCATCGTGGCAACAGCGCCGGCCTTTGTGCCGGCGCTTTGTTTTTCAGAAGACATCATTCCGGGCTGACCCTTGTTTCTTATTCCACAACCCCTGACCACAGATAACGCCATCGGTAATGGCCGTGTTGCCATTGCCTTTGAGTACGACGGCCGGCGCTTCCATGGCTGGCAGTTCCAGAAAAGCGGTGTACGATCAGTGCAGGCCGAACTGGAAAAGGCTGTGGCAAAGGTGGCTGATCATCCGGTGGACCTGGTGTGTGCCGGCCGGACCGATGCGGGGGTGCATGCCAGTTTTCAGATTGCCCATTTTGATACTCCCTCGGTACGCAACCTCCGGTCCTGGGTGATGGGTATGAACACGGCCTTACCCGACGACATTGCCGTGCACTGGGCGGGCAAGGGGGGCGACGACTTCCATGCCCGTTTTTCTGCGGTTTACCGCCGCTATCGGTATATCATCTACAACCACGCGGTCAGACCGGGAATCCAGCGAGGGCAGGTGAGCTGGAACTTTCGCCCGCTGGACGAGCACAGAATGCACCAGGCCGCCCAGGCGCTTATTGGCGAGCACGATTTCACCTCATTCCGGGCAGCCGGCTGCCAGTCCCGTACGCCGGTTCGTTACATGGAGCGGATTTCGGTAACCCGAAGCGGCAGTTATGTCGTAATTGATGTGCAGGCCAATGCGTTTTTGCACCATATGGTTCGGAATATAGCCGGTGCCCTGATGGATGTGGGCACAGGAAAGGAATCGGTGGACTGGGTTGGCGACGTGCTTGAGGCAAGGGATCGCAAGCTTGCCGGGGTCACTGCACCGCCACACGGGCTTTATCTGGTGGATGTGGGGTATCCTGACGGGTATGGTATTCCGAAAGCCCTGTGCGGGCCCGGTTTTGCCAGTCCCTGGTTTTCAGCCGAGGCGAACCAGCCCATTCCGCCAAGCCATATTCACCCGAAACAGCCGGTAACGGAATCATGACAACCCGCGTTAAGATCTGCGGCCTGACCCGGCCAGACGATGTGGAAGCGGCCATTCACGCCGGTGCAGATGCCATTGGCCTGGTGTTTTTCGACAAGAGCCCCCGGGCTGTCTCTGCAGAGCAGGCAAAACAACTTGCGGCCAGGGTTCCGGCCTTTGTCACGCTGACCGGACTATTCGTTAATCCGGAGCCAGCGTTCGTCAAACAGGTGCTTGAACAGGTGCCGCTGGACTTGCTGCAGTTTCACGGCGACGAAACGCCGGAATTCTGCGCCTCTTTCGGCCGGCGCTGGATTAAAGCGGTCCGGGTTCAGAAAGCCGGCCAGATCGAACAGGCCTTCGTGGACTACCAGAATGCCTGTGGTCTGCTGGTGGATGCCTGGGATCCGGACCGTTACGGCGGTACAGGTCATTCCTTCAACTGGCAGCTGATTCCGGAACAACGGCCGCTGCCCCTGATATTGGCCGGTGGTTTGTCATCTGCTAACGTAGCCAGCGCTATCGAGCAGGTACGGCCATGGGCTGTCGATGTGAGTGGTGGGGTAGAGCAGAGTAAAGGCAGGAAAGACGCCACCAAACTATCCGAATTCATTAAAGAGGTTCACCGTGTCTGTAAAACTGACTGAAGAAATGCTCAAGGCGCTTCCTGATGCGAAAGGCCACTTCGGTGCCTTTGGTGGCCGGTTTGTATCGGAAACCCTGATGGACTCCCTGATGACGCTCGAGCGGGAGTATCTGCGCCTGAAAGACGACCCTGAGTTTCAGGCTGCGTTCGACAAGGATCTCGCTGATTATGTAGGCCGCCCAAGCCCTCTTTACTTTGCCGAGCGCCTGACCCGGGAAACCGGTGGTGCCCAGATCTGGCTGAAACGGGAAGACCTGAACCACACCGGCGCCCACAAGGTGAACAACACGATCGGCCAGGCGTTGCTGGCCAGCTTCCTGGGCAAGAAACGCATTATTGCGGAAACCGGGGCCGGCCAGCATGGTGTGGCCACGGCTACCGTGTGTGCCCGTCTGGGTCTCGAATGCCACGTGTTTATGGGCTCTGAAGACGTCAAGCGCCAGTCCCTTAACGTGTACCGGATGAAACTGCTGGGTGCCACGGTGCATGCCGTTGAGAGTGGTACCAAAACCCTGAAAGACGCCATGAACGATGCCATGCGTGACTGGGTAGCGAACGTGGATGAGACGTTCTACATCATCGGCACCGTGGCTGGCCCGCATCCGTACCCGTTGCTGGTGCGCGACTTCCAGTCTGTGATCGGCCGTGAAACCCGTCGCCAGTCGCTGGAGAAAACCGGCAAACTGCCGGATGCCCTGGTAGCCTGCGTGGGTGGTGGTTCGAACGCAATCGGAATGTTCTACCCGTTCCTGACCGACGAATCTGTTGAGCTTTACGGCGTGGAAGCCGGTGGCCTGGGCATTGAAACCGGCCAGCATGCCGCACCCCTGTGTGCCGGCCGCCCGGGCGTACTGCACGGTAACCGTACTTATCTGATGGAAGACGAAAATGGCCAGATTGCCGGCACCCATTCGGTCAGCGCAGGCCTGGACTATCCGGGCGTAGGGCCCGAGCATTCCTGGTTGAAGGATATTGGCCGCGCCAACTACGTTTCGGTAACCGATGAAGAAGCACTGGACGGTTTCCGCAAACTGACCCGTATTGAAGGTATCATGCCGGCACTGGAGTCTGCCCATGCGGTGGCCTACGCACTCAAGCTGGCTGCTACTATGGATAAAGACCAAATGCTGGTCATCAATGTCTCCGGTCGTGGCGACAAAGATATTCACACCATTGCCCAATTGGATGGCATCGAGATCTGAAGGTATCAGGAGCAGGCATGAGCCGAATTGAAGGTGTACTGAAATCACTGAAAGAGCAGGGCCGGAAGGCCCTGATCCCCTATATCACGGCCGGTGATCCGCACCCGGATCAGACCGTGGGCCTGATGCACACACTGGTGGCGGCCGGTGCCGATATCATCGAGCTGGGCGTGCCGTTCTCTGACCCGATGGCAGACGGCCCGGTTATCCAGCTGGCCTGTGAACGGGCGCTGAAGTTCAACACGTCGCTGCGCGATGTGCTGGGTATGGTGAAAGAGTTCAGGAAAACCGATAGTGACACGCCGGTCGTGTTGATGGGCTACCTCAACCCCATGGAAGCCATGGGTTATGAGGCGTTCGCCGATGCAGCTGCCGATGCGGGCCTTGATGGCGTGCTGACGGTAGACCTGCCGCCGGAAGAAGCGGATCAGGTGGCCCCGCTGTTCGCCGAGCGCAAGCTGGATCCGATCTTCCTGCTGGCGCCGACCACCACGGATGAACGAATCAGGGCAATCAGTGAGCACTCTTCCGGCTATGTGTACTATGTTTCTATCAAGGGTGTGACCGGCTCTGCCACCATCGACGTCGACGAAGTGGCCCGGAAAGTAGCACATGTGCACGAACTGACCGCTCTGCCGGTGGGTGTCGGCTTTGGTATCCGCGATGCGGAAACTGCCGCCGCAGTAGGCAGAGTATCCGATGGTGTAATTGTTGGCAGCGTGCTGGTGGATACAATAGCCCGACACCAGACAGATCCGGACGGTCTTCGTAAGGCTCTGACCGATCTGTTGCACCCGATGCGCGAGGCTCTGGACAGTCTCTCCTGAGTTAACGGCGTCCAGGCATCAAAGGACAGGATGAAAGCATGAGTAACTGGCTGGAAAAGATCATGCCGAGCAAGATTCGCTCGGAATCACGGCAGCGTACCGGCGTGCCGGAAGGTTTGTGGAAAAAATGCCCCAAGTGTGGCGCCTTCCTGTACAAGCCGGAGCTCGAGAAGAATCTCGACGTTTGCCCGAAGTGTAACCACCACATGCGGGTAAACGCCCGTCGTCGGCTGGATATCTTCCTGGACAAAGACGGCCGTGAGGAAATCGCTGCGGATCTCGAGCCTTCCGATCGCCTGAAGTTCAAAGACACCAAGCGTTACAAGGATCGCCTGTCGGCAGCCCAGAAAGCCACGGGCGAGAAAGACGCACTGGTGGCCTTCAAAGGCACGACCATGGGTGTTCCGCTGGTTGCCTGCGCCTTTGAATTCAATTTCCTGGGCGGTTCCATGGGGCAGGTCGTGGGTGAGAAGTTCGTCCAGGCTGCCAATGTGGCCCTCGAGCATCGCATTCCCTTGGTGTGCTTCTCTGCCAGTGGTGGTGCCCGTATGCAGGAAGCGATTCTGTCGCTGATGCAGATGGCCAAAACCGCTGCGGTTCTGGAGCGCATGAAGGAAGAGGGCATTCCCTACATTTCCGTGCTCACAGACCCGGTATTTGGTGGTGTGTCTGCCAGCCTGGCCATGCTGGGCGACCTGAACATTGCCGAGCCCTATGCGCTGATCGGTTTTGCCGGCCCGCGGGTTATCGAGCAGACCGTGCGCGAGAAACTGCCGGAAGGCTTCCAGCGCAGCGAATTCCTGCTGGAGCACGGTGCCATCGACATGATCCTGCACCGTCATACCATGCGTGAGCGTATTGCCCACCTGCTGGCCAAGTTCACCGGCGGTGAGAAGCCGGGGACCGAGGCTCCGATCGAATTCGAAATTACCGAGAAACCCGATACAGATGAACCCTCCGGGCACTGATCCCTCTCCGGCGCCGGCATCCAGCCCCGGCGCCGGGGCTTCCGTTCAGGACTGGCTGACCTGGCTCGAAGCCATCCATCCTGCCGAAATCGACCTTGGCCTGGACCGCGTTCTGGTGGTTCTTCGCCGCCTGTTCCCGCGCAAGCCCAATGCCCGGATCATTACCGTGGCGGGTACCAATGGCAAGGGCACCACAGTTGCGACCCTGGAAAAGCTGTTACAGGCAGCGGGCCGCACCACCGGGGCTTACACCTCTCCGCATCTCCAGGACTACAACGAGCGGGTTCGCCTGAACGGCACAGATATTTCAGACCCGGTCTTGGTGAGTGCTTTCGAGAAAGTGGAAGAGGCCCGGGGCAAGGTATCCCTGACGTATTTCGAGTTCGGCACCCTGGCTGCGTTTGTCGCATTTGCCGATGCCGGCGTGGAAGACTGGATAGTCGAGGTTGGCCTGGGCGGCAGGCTTGATGCTGTGAACGTACTCGATGCTGATTTCGCAGTCATTACCTCCATTGATATCGACCACATCGGCTTTCTGGGTGATAACCGGGAAGTGATCGGTTTTGAGAAGGCCGGCATTTTACGGCCCGGAATCTTTGCCGTGTGTGCCGACCCGGAGCCACCGGCTTCCGTTCTTCAGCAAGCGGCCGCGCAGAAAGTGAACCTTCAGGTAACCGGAAGGGATTACCAGCTGGCACCGGCCAATGGTGATGCCAATACCGTTGAACTGACCGTAGCGGGAGATCACATCAAGCTTCCGGCCGGCCCCCTGCCGGTACAAAGTGTTGCCGCAGCGGTTGTGCTGGCGCGTAAGTTGCTGCCAGATGTGGCGCCGTCATCGCTGGGTGATATTGCCCGAACGGTCAGTGTTCCCGGGAGATTCGAGCTGCTCGCTAGAAGTCCGTTTGTGCGGGCAGACGTTGGCCATAATCCCCATGCGGCGCGCTGGCTTTCCGGGCAGGTCTCGGCCAGTCGCCTTACAGGCTCAAAGGTGCATGCGGTCTATGCGGCACTGGCAGATAAAGACGTAGAAGGCGTGATGACGGCCATGAAGTCTGTGGCCGATCAGTGGTATTTCGCCGGGCTGGATGTTCCCCGCGGCCTTGCCGTTGACCAGCTGGTTTCCCATGCGCGCGCCTGTGGCATCACCGATGGTGAGGGCTATGGCTCGGTCAGTCAGGCGTTGGATGCGGCTATCGCCAATGCCCGTCCGGATGACTGTATTGTGGTGTTCGGTTCTTTCTATACCGTTGCCGAGGCCCGGGCAAAGTTGGCGGGTGCCGGTTCTTAAACTTTGTCCATTCCCGTGCGGTGGGCTTGGACTTGGCGCAGGTGGCGGTTAGTATCGTGGTGAACGGATAATGAACGGGAGCCGTCAACGGTGGATGGATTGAAGCAACGGATAATCGGCGCGCTGGTACTGATTTCACTGGCGGTTATTTTTGTCCCGATGATTTTTGATGAGCCGCACTCGGAGCGTCAGTCCACACCGATCACCATCCCTGAAGAGCCGCCGTTCCCGGAAGTGGATATGCCGACCCAGCCGGACGCCCGGAATTTCGAAGAGCCTGAAACAGACGGTTCGAGCGTCGGTTACCGAATGGTTGAAGAGCCTGCAGAGGCCGATGCTGCGGTAGCGGAAACAGTTGAAGAGCCAGCTTCTCAAACAGTTTCTCAAACAGCTGCGGAAGCAACTCCTGCGCAAACAGCTTCGCAGGCAGAACCACAGCAAGCGCCAGAACCACAGCAAGCGCCAGAGCCACAGCAGGCAACCGAACCGGTGGCCAGTGCCAGTGAGCCCGAGCAACCCAAGGAGTTCTCCAAAACCCTTGAGGGAGCCTGGATTGTCCAGCTTGGCAGCTTCGGCAACGCCGATAATGCCCGTCGCCTGCGGGACAAGGTAATCGAGATGAAGTACGGAGCGCACCTGCAGCAAGTGACCCGTGGTGACACCGAATTGACCCGCGTGTTTAGCGGCCCCTTTGTGAGCGAAGCTGAAGCCACGAAGGCAAAGGCCGTACTCGACAAGGAATTCAATTTGAACAGCCTGGTGACCACTGGCGGTAAATAATCTGCCGGCGCCGGAAATCAACCGCTGTTTTGGGCACTCTGCAGTTTGGTGCGGTGCGGTTTCCTGATAGAATTCGCGTTTCCTTTTCTACACCGGGATGTTCATGGAAACGCTGATCTGGATTGACTGGGTCATCATTGCCCTCATTACAGTTTCCACGGTTATCAGTCTCAAGCGTGGCTTCGTCAAAGAAGCCCTTTCGCTGGTAACCTGGATTGGCGCGTTTATCATCGCCCGAACCTTTCACCCCCAGATGCAATCGCTGCTGGAATCTTCGGTTGAAACACCGTTAGTGCGGCTGATCGCCGCGTTCGCGATTCTTTTTTTCGGCACCCTGATTATCGGTGCGATCATCAATAACATGATCGGCCACCTGGTCCGGGCCACCGGTTTGTCCGCGACAGACCGGGTGCTGGGCATGGGGTTTGGCCTGCTGAGGGGCGTGGTGGTGGTTATCGTCGCTATCGCATTTACCCGATACACGCCGCTGGCACAGGATACCTGGTGGAAAACCTCAGTGATGATTGACCGGCTTGCAGTAGTCGAAGACTGGTCACGCCGGACACTGGGGGATGAATTTGCCCGTTTTCTCGGGCCGGCAGACAAAGCGCAGGAACAACCCGTACCTGCTAACGAAATCGAAGACGTGCAACCCGCGTCTGCATCCCGATAACATTCAGTTCTAACACTCGGAGAGTTGCCCAGCCATGTGTGGCATTGTCGGTATTGTCAGTACTTCCAACGTTAATCAGCTGCTTTACGATGCGCTGACCGTTCTTCAGCACCGTGGCCAGGATGCGGCGGGAATTGTGACCTTCCAGGACAACCGGTTTTACCTGCGCAAGGACAACGGGCTGGTTCGGGATGTATTCCACACCCGGCACATGCGCCGCCTGGTGGGTAACGTGGGCATCGGCCATGTCCGTTATCCGACTGCCGGCAGCTCAAGCTCGGCAGAAGCCCAGCCGTTCTACGTGAACAGCCCCTACGGCATTACCCTTGCCCATAACGGCAACCTCACCAACGCCGACGACCTTGCCGAGGACCTTTTCCGTACCGACCTGCGCCATATCAACACCAATTCAGACTCCGAAGTCCTGCTGAACGTGTTCGCCCACGAACTGCAGAAGCAGGGCAAGCTGAACCCAACCAAGGATGAGATCTTCTCGGCGGTGCGGGCCGTGCACAAGCGCTGTCGCGGTGCCTACGCCGTTATCGCCATGATTACCGGCTACGGTATTGTCGGATTCCGTGATCCCAACGGTATCCGCCCGGCCTGCTACGGCGTGCGCGAGAACGAAAGCGGCCAGAAGGAATACATGATCGCGTCTGAAAGCGTGGCCCTGAACGCCGCCGGCTTCACCATGGTGCGGGATATTGCACCGGGCGAGGCGGTGTATATTGAAACCGACGGCACCCTCTACAGCGAACAGTGCGCCGAGGCGCCCAAGCTGTACCCCTGTATTTTCGAGCACGTTTACTTTGCCCGCCCGGATTCCATCATGGACCGCGTGTCTGTGTACAAGGCCCGCCTGCGTATGGGTGAAGTGCTGGCGGATAAAGTGCTGCGCGAACGCCCGGAACATGACATCGACGTGGTAATTCCGATTCCCGACACCAGCCGTACCTCTGCCATGCAGATGGCTTACCAGCTGGGCGTGAAGTACCGCGAAGGCTTCATCAAGAACCGTTACATCGGCCGTACCTTCATCATGCCGGGCCAGAAGATGCGCAAGAAGTCCGTGCGCCAGAAGCTGAACCCGATTGACCTGGAATTCCGCGGCAAGAACGTGATGCTGGTGGATGACTCCATTGTTCGCGGCACCACCTGTAAGGAAATCGTGCAGATGGCCCGGGACGCCGGCGCCCGTAACGTTTACTTTGCCTCGGCCGCGCCCCCTGTTCGCTACCCGAACGTGTACGGCATCGACATGCCGTCTGCCGATGAACTGATTGCCCACGACCGCACGGTTGAAGAAGTTCGCGAGCTGATTGGTGCGGACTGGCTGGTGTACCAGGACCTTGAAGACCTGGTGGCCTGTGTGGACGACGTTAACGATGATATCGATGGCTGGGAATGTTCGGTATTTACCGGCGAATACGTGACCGGTGATGTCGATGCCGCCTACCTGGCGCGCCTGGAAGACCAGCGCAACGACACCAAGCGTTCCGGTGGCCAGGTGATGGATGAAGATAACGGTATTATCGACCTGCACAATGATGAAGACTGACCCTAGCACCAGGAGAACCCAATGACTTACGGCCGCGAAGAACAGCTCTGGATTCCGGAATCGGACCTGGACGGCATGTCTGTGGACACCCTGGCGGTCAGGGCAGGGCAGATCCGTACCGGGCAGCTGGAACACAGTGATGCGATTTTCCCGACATCCAGCTTTGTCTACGGCAGTGCCGCCCAGGCGGCGGCGCGCTTTGGAGGCGAGGAGCCGGGTAACATCTATTCCCGCTTTACCAACCCCACGGTGCAGGCCTTCGAAGGCCGGATTGCGGCGATGGAAGGCGGCGAGAAAGCCGTCGCCACCGCCTCCGGCATGGCGGCGATTCTCAGCACCTGTATGGCGCTGCTGAAAGCCGGGGACCATGTGATTTGCTCCCGGGGCGTGTTCGGCACCACCAACGTGCTGTTCCAGAAGTACATGGCAAAATTCGGGGTGGAAACCACCTTTGTGTCGCTGACGGATATGGAACAGTGGCAGGCCGCGGTGCGGCCGGAAACCCGCATGCTGTTTATCGAAACCCCTTCGAATCCTTTGTGCGATGTGGCCGATCTTGCTGCACTGTCGGCACTGGCCCATGCCAACGATGCCCTGTTTGTGGTTGATAACTGCTTCTGCACCCCGGTGCTCCAGCGCCCGCTGGAACATGGCGCAGACCTGGTAGTGCATTCGGCCACCAAGTACCTGGACGGTCAGGGCCGTTGTGTCGGCGGCGTGGTTGTTGGTCCGGCAAAGTACCTGGACGAAATTTACGGTTTCATCCGTTCTGCCGGCCCCACCATGAGCCCGTTCAACGCCTGGGTGTTCCAGAAGGGCCTGGAAACCTTACCGATTCGTATGCGAGCTCACTGTGCCAATGCGTTAGAGTTGGCTCGTTGGCTGGAACAGCAGCCGGAGGTGGAAAAGGTGTTTTATGCCGGCCTGGAAAGCCATCCCCAGCACGAGCTGGCCAAACGCCAGCAAGATGGCTTTGGCGGTGTGGTGTCGTTCCAGGTGAAAGGCGGGCGGGAGCAGGCGTGGCGGTTTATCGATGCCACCCGGATGATTTCCATCACCGCAAACCTGGGCGATGTGAAAACCACCATCACCCATCCGGCAACCACCACCCACGGGCGGCTGGCGCCGGAAGACAAGGCCAAGGCAGGCATCACCGAAAACCTGATTCGGTTGTCTGTTGGCATAGAAGCCATCGATGACCTGAAAACCGATCTGGATCGAGGTTTTCAGGCACTGAAAGATTAAACTCACTGACGGTTTGGGCATTCATGGCGGAATCCGCTAAAGCGAAAAAAGCAGTATCAGCCGAGCTGACGGAAAAACAGAAACGCTTTCGCCGCCTGATGGCACAGGGCGCCCGTGAAGGGGCTGTCATTGGCCTGATAGTGCTTTGCATCTATCTGGCCATGGCCCTGTTTACCTTCAGCCCGTCTGATCCCGGCTGGGCCAGTATCGGCCACGACACCAGCGTGCAGAACTACGCAGGGCGCACCGGCGCCTGGCTGGCCAGCCTGCTGATGGATTTCTTCGGCCATGTCTCGTGGCTGTTTCCTGCCATGATTGCCGGTTATGCGGTCATGCTTATTCGCCTGCGTAACCAGTCACTGGATCTGCACTGGCCGTTGTTCATGGTGCGCTTCGGTGGTTTCCTGCTGATCCTGCTCTCTGCCACCAGCCTGTTGTCACTGTATTCGGTGTTCGGGCTGGGGGAATCCTCCGGGGGTGTGATGGGCATGGCGGTGTCGGAAGCCATGGTGCGCTTCTTTAACCTGCCGGCCACCACACTGCTGCTGATTGCGATCTTCCTGTTTGCCCTTACGGTCACCATTGGTTTGTCCTGGTTCCGGCTGATGGACCAGGTGGGGGCCTTAACCGTGAAGGCAGGGCTGGCCATCAAGGCGCTGTTTACCCGCGCGGGTAACAAAGCCGAACAGCCCGAACGGCCGGCAAAGCCGGAACCCGAGCCGCCGGTTATTCGGGACAAGGTGGCTGATGAAGGTCCGGACAGTACCAAACCAAAATCCGGGCATTGGTGGAACCGTCTGTTACGCCGCCGCGCCAAAGTCGCCAACAAAGAGCAGAAGGCGCCTGCACCGAAAGTCCGTAAAGAACCCGGGCTGGAAGGCCTTGCCGATGTAGACCCGGAACCGGTGCGGCTGGAAAGCTTCAGCTCCCGTGAAGTCGACGAACCCCGGCCCGAGCCGGCTCTCAGCTCCGACAAACCGGCTCCGCAAGCCAGCCGCTCCCTGAAGATTTCTCCGTTCAAGAAAGACGAGCAGAAACCGTCGGACAAGAAGGCTTCGAACAAGCAGGCGTCGCTACTCGAGGACATCGAGAGCCCGATTCCGCCCATTTCCTTGCTGGACCCGGCCGAAGAGCACAAAGAAAAAGGCTACTCCGAGGAATCCCTGGAACACATGTCCCGCCTGCTGGAAGAAAAGCTGGCCGATTTCGGGGTGTCCGTCGAGGTTGTAGAAGTAAACCCCGGACCGGTCATTACCCGGTTCGAGATCAAGCCTGCGGCCGGGGTGAAAGTCAGCAAGATTTCCAACCTGGCCAAAGACCTCGCCCGCTCCCTGGCGGTGCTCAGCGTTCGGGTTGTGGAAGTGATTCCCGGAAAATCCGTAGTGGGTATCGAGATACCGAACGAAGAGCGGGAAATCGTGCGCCTGAGCGAGGTGCTGGGAGCCCGGGTATTTACCGAATCGTCGTCTGCGCTGACCCTGGCACTGGGTAATGATATCGGTGGCAACCCCATGGTGGCCAACCTGGCCAAGATGCCCCACCTGCTGGTGGCCGGTACCACCGGTTCCGGTAAGTCTGTGGGTGTCAATGCCATGCTGCTGAGTATGCTGCTTAAGGCGACTCCGGAAGAAGTTCGCTTCATCATGGTGGACCCGAAGATGCTGGAGCTGAGCATCTACGACGGCATTCCCCACCTGCTGGCGCCGGTCGTAACCGACATGAAAGAAGCCGCCAACGCATTGCGCTGGTGTGTGGCCGAAATGGAGCGCCGCTACCGCCTGATGGCGAATCTGGGTGTGCGAAACATTGCCGGTTACAACAAGAAGGTGAAGGACGCCCGCGCCGAAGGCGAACCTTTGCTGGATCCGCTCTGGAAACCGGACGAATACCTGGCCAATGACGAGCAGGAACGCCCGGAACTCGACACCCTGCCGTTTATCGTGGTGGTGATCGACGAATTCGCCGACATGATGATGATCGTCGGCAAGAAGGTGGAAGAGCTGATTGCCCGTATCGCCCAGAAAGCCCGGGCGGCGGGTATCCACCTGATCCTGGCCACCCAGCGGCCGTCGGTGGACGTGATTACCGGCCTGATCAAGGCCAACATCCCGACCCGGATTTCGTTCCAGGTGTCGTCCAAGATCGACTCCCGCACAGTACTGGACCAGGGCGGGGCGGAGCAGCTGCTCGGCCACGGTGACATGCTGTACCTGCCGCCGGGCTCCGGCCTGCCGGTTCGGGTTCACGGTGCCTTTGTGGACGATGACGAAGTGCATCGGGTAGTCAGTGCCTGGAAAGCCCGGGGCGAACCGGAGTACGTGGACGACGTCCTTAATGGCGCCGAGGGCGAGAACCTGCCCGGTGTTCCAACCCTCTCGGAAGGGGGCGGTGGAGACGAAGGGGACGCCCTGTTTGACGAGGCGGTGGCCTTTGTCACGGAAAACCGGCGGGTGTCGATCTCGTCGGTGCAGCGTAAATTCAAAATCGGCTACAACCGGGCCGCCAATCTGGTGGATGCAATGGAGGCTTCCGGTGTGGTCAGTCCGGCGGGACACAATGGCGCACGTGAAGTGCTGGCGCCTCCGCCGCCACGAGACTAGGAGATTAACCTATGATCAGATCACTGTTGACCGGAATGGCCTTTATTCTGGCGATTGGCACAAATGCGCAAGCCTTCGCCGACAACGATCAGGAATCCGTCAAGGCGGCGGAGCAGCTTTCATCCATTCTGCGCAGCTACGAAACCTACCAGGCCCGGTTTATCCAGATTGTGGTGGACTCCAGCGGTGGCCGCGTGCAGGAAACCCGGGGCAACCTGAAGGCCAAGCGCCCGGGCCTGTTCTACTGGGAAACCGGTGCGCCGCTGTCCCAGTTCATTGTCAGTGATGGTGAAAAAGTAGAGGTTTACGATCCGGACCTGGAGCAGGTAACCATCCATACCCTGGATGACCGTATCCAGACTACTCCGGCGCTGTTGCTCAGTGGCGAGGTGGGTAACCTGAATGAAAGCTACAGGGTGTCTGGCCGCAGTATCGGGGAAGATACCCGGGAGTTTACCCTGGAGCCTCGCAGCGCCGATTCGCTGTTCACCTCTTTGCGCCTGAGCTTCTATGATGGTGAGCTGCAGGAAATGCGCATGGAGGATTCCCTGTCCCAGATGAGCATCCTCAGCTTTGACGAGATCCGTCTGAACGAAGACATTGAACGCAGCGCCTTCCGGCTGGAATACCCGGAGGAGGTTGATGTTATCCGGGATGGCGTCTGATGCAGGACAGCCTGTTTCAGACTGAAGCCGGTTTCCAGCCGCTGGCCGCCCGCATGCGGCCGGCAACCCTTGATGACTACGTAGGCCAGAAGCACCTCGTTGGCCCCGGCAAACCCCTGCGCCGGGCCGTAGAACAGGGCCAGTTGCACTCCATGATCCTGTGGGGGCCGCCCGGGGTGGGCAAAACCACCTTTGCCCGGTTGCTGGCCAATGTTGGCGAGCTTTCCTATGAAACCCTGTCTGCGGTGCTTAGCGGGGTGAAAGAAATCCGCGAAGTGGTGGAGCGGGCCCGTAACCGAAAACAGTCCCAGGGGCGCGAAACCCTGCTGTTTGTGGATGAAGTACACCGCTTCAACAAAAGCCAGCAGGATGCTTTTCTTCCCCATATCGAAAACGGCACCTTTATCTTTGTGGGCGCCACTACGGAAAACCCTTCCTTCGAGCTGAACAGCGCCCTGTTATCCCGCACCCGGGTTTACGTGCTCAAAAACCTTGAGCGGGATGACATCCTGCAACTCCTGAACCGGGCGCTCACCAGTGACGCCGGTTTTGGCGGCAGGCTGCTGATTGATGAAGACGTACTGGACACCCTGGCCGAATCCGCCGGTGGCGATGCCCGCCGCGCCCTGAATATCCTGGAAGTCGCGGCCGACCTGGCAGACCCGGAAGGCCCCGAATCCAGCCGCATTACCGCCGCCACCCTGGAACAGGTGCTGCAAACCAGTCTGCGCCGGTTTGATAAGGGTGGCGACGTGTTCTACGACCAGATCTCCGCCCTGCACAAATCCGTACGTGGCTCCAACCCGGACGGCTCCCTGTACTGGCTGTGCCGGATGCTCGACGGCGGTTGCGATCCGCTTTACGTGGCGCGGCGGCTGGTGCGCATCGCCAGCGAGGATATCGGCAACGCGGACCCCCGGGCGCTGCAGATCACCATGCAGGCCTGGGATGCACAGGAAAGGCTCGGCTCTCCGGAAGGGGAACTGGCCCTGGCCCAGGCGGTTACCTACCTGGCCATGGCGCCCAAGAGCAATGCGGTCTACAAGGCCTACAACCAGTGCATGGCCGATATTCGCAAAGACCCGGACTATGAAGTGCCGGTGCACCTGCGAAATGCCCCGACCAAGCTCCTCAAAAGCATGGGCCATGGCGAGGAATACCGTTACGCCCATGACGAGCCCGATGCCTTCGCCGCCGGTGAATCCTATCTGCCGGAAGCCATCCACCAGCGCCGTTATTACGAACCGGTGATGCGCGGGCTGGAAATCAGGCTGGCCGAGAAACGCCAACGACTCGACACCCTGGATGCCCAGAGCCCGAAAAAGCGCTATTGATACCCCCGGTTTACTGAATTTGTGCCGGGCGCAGGGCAGAAGGTGGCCAGCAGCACTCCGGCAGGTATAATGCCGCTATATTCTAATTCATTCGTTAACCGGAAAATTCAGGAAGATCATGCTCGATCCGAAACGTGTCCGTACCCAGACTGAAGAAATCGCCCGCCGGCTGGCCATTAAGAACTTCGAGTTTGATGTGGCTACCTTCGAACGGTTAGAGGAAAGCCGCCGAGCCATCCAGGTTCGTACGGAAACACTGCAGAGCGAGCAGAACAAGCGTTCCAAGTCCATCGGCAAGGCCAAGGCGGCCGGTGAGGATATCCAGCCTTTGCTGGAGGAAGTGGACAACCTGAAGCGCCAGAAAGCTGAAGCGGAAGACGAATTGCGTTCCGTCCAGGAATCCCTGAATGCCTTCTTCGCCGGAATTCCCAACCTGCCGGACGAAGACGTTCCGGCGGGCAAGAATGAAGACGACAACGTCGAAACCCGCCTGTGGGGCACCCCCCGGGAATTCGACTTTGAGCCGAAAGATCACGTGGCACTGGGTGAAGATCTGAAAGGCCTGGATTTCGAGAAAGCCAGCCAGCTGGCCCATTCCCGGTTTGCCGTAATGCGCGGCCAGCTGGCCCGCCTGCACCGTGCCCTGGCCCAGTTCATGCTCGACCTGCACACCGAAGAGCATGGTTACACCGAGGCCTATGTGCCGTACCTGGTGAATGCCAATACGCTGTTTGGCACCGGTCAGTTGCCGAAGTTCGAGGAAGACCTGTTCCGTACCGCCGGTGACAACCCGCTGTACCTGATTCCGACGGCGGAAGTGCCGGCCACCAACCTGGTGTCTGACACCATTCTGGATGATGCGGAGTTGCCGCTGCGCCTGGTTTGCCACACACCCTGTTTCCGCAGCGAAGCCGGCTCCTACGGCCGTGACGTGCGGGGCATGATTCGCCAGCACCAGTTCGACAAGGTAGAGCTGGTTCAGGTGGTGCGCCCGGAAGACTCCGCCAAGGCGCTGGAGCAGCTCACCGGCCACGCCGAGAAAGTGCTGCAGTTGCTGGAATTGCCGTACCGGGTAATGACCCTGTGTGGCGGCGATATGGGCTTCTCTGCGGCCAAGACCTTCGACCTGGAAGTGTGGCTGCCGGGGCAGGGCAAGTACCGTGAAATTTCGTCCTGCTCCAATACCCGCGATTTCCAGGCTCGCCGTATGCAGGCCCGTTGGCGCAACCCGGAAACCGGCAAGCCGGAGCCGGTACACACCCTCAATGGCTCCGGCCTGGCGGTAGGCCGCGCCATGATTGCGGTGATGGAAAACTACCAGCAGGCGGACGGCAGCATCCTCGTTCCGGAAGTGCTGAAGCCGTATATGAGAGGCCTGGACAGAATCCAATGAGCCAGAATAAAGAAGGTACTCCATCGCCAGGAGCGATTGGTGTGGCCTCTGCCGCACCAAGGTATCGGGCGAATCCGATTACCGAAAACCCGAACAACTCTGCCGGAGAGGTTGCCCTGGTGGGCGCCGGGCCCGGCGACCCCGAGTTGCTGACCCTGAAAGCCTGGCGGCTGATTACCAACGCGGAAGTGGTATTGTACGACCGCCTGGTGTCACCGGAAATCATGGCCCTGATTCCGGAAACTGCCGAGAAGATCCATGTCGGCAAGCAGCGTGCTAACCATACCCTGCCGCAGGATCAGATTAACCAGCGCCTGGTGGACCTGGCCCGTGAAGGGCATAAGGTAGTACGCCTGAAGGGCGGCGATCCGTTTATCTTCGGCCGTGGTGGCGAGGAAATCGAAACCCTGGCCCAGGCCGGGGTGCGGTTTCAGGTCGTGCCGGGTATCACCGCCGCCTCTGGTTGTTCGGCCTACGCGGGAATTCCGTTGACCCATCGGGACTATGCCCAGTCGGTCCGGTTTATTACCGGCCACCTGAAGAACGACAGTTGTGATCTGCCCTGGGCTGATTTTGTGCAGACCAGCCAGACCCTGGTGTTCTACATGGGGCTGGTGGGCCTGCCGATTATCAGTCGGGAGTTGATCGCCCACGGCATGGCGCCGGATATGCCGGTTGCACTGGTGTCAAAGGGCACCACGCCGGAGCAGGAAGTCATTACCGGTACGCTGGAGACCATCGTGGGTATCATCGAAAACCGGGAAGTGGCCGCGCCCACGCTGGTGATTATTGGCGAGGTGGTCACCCTGCGCAACCGCCTGGACTGGCTGGGCGTACAACCCGAGCCATATTGAGTTTGGCCAAACATCAGGCATAAAAAAAAACCGGAGCTGAATGGGCCCAGTTTTTTTATGCCTTGCGAATCGAATCAGTCGATTCGCTTGGGCAGTACGTCCTTGAGCTTTTCCCGCATGGTGCGGATCGCATTCTCGGTGGTTTCCCAGTCGATACATGCGTCGGTTACCGACACGCCGTACTTCAGGTCTGCCAGGTTTTCCGGAATAGACTGGTTGCCCCAGTTGATGTTGCTTTCCACCATCAGGCTCTGGATAGACTTGTTGCCTTCCAGGATCTGGTGGGTAACGTCCTGCATTACCAGCGGCTGGATGGCCGGGTCTTTGCTGGAGTTGGCGTGGCTGCAGTCCACCATGATGGACTTGCGCAGGTTGGCTTTCTCCAGCGCCTGCTCACACAGGGCAACGTTCACAGAATCGTAGTTGGGCTTACCACCGCCACCGCGCAGTACTACGTGACCGTAGTTGTTGCCCTTGGTGCGGATGATGGCGCCTTTACCCTGCTGGTCGATGCCCAGGAAGCTATGAGGATGGGAGACCGATTTCATGGCGTTAACAGCAACATCCAGGCTGCCGTCGGTGCCGTTCTTGAAGCCGATAGCCATAGACAGGCCACTGCTCATTTCCCGGTGGGTCTGGGATTCCGTGGTACGGGCTCCGATAGCAGACCAGGCGATGGTGTCCTGCAGGTACTGCGGAGAAATCGGATCCAGCGCCTCGGTTGCCGTTGGCAGGCCCAGTTCATTGATATCCAGCAGCAGGCGACGGCCGATGTGCAGGCCCTGTTCGATGTCGAAGGTATCGTTCAGGTGCGGATCGTTGATCAGGCCTTTCCAGCCAACGGTGGTCCGCGGCTTTTCGAAGTAAACCCGCATCACCAGCAGCAGGGTATCGCTGACTTCGTCGGCCAGTTTCTTCAGTCGGTTGGCATAGTCCCGGGCAGCGTCCACGTCGTGGATAGAGCAGGGGCCAACTACAATGAACAGACGGTGGTCTTTGCCGTCCATGATGTCGTAGATTGCCTGACGGCCGTTGGCCACGGTTTCTGCAGCGGTATCTGAAAGCGGCAGTTCGCTTTTCAGGGCTTCAGGAGTGATCAGTGGTTCCTGGCTGGCCACGTTCAGGTTTTCCAGTTTCTTGCCCGACATCTTGTAGTGCTTCCCCGGTGACTGAAGATTAACGCAAATGGTGCCGGCAGGCGGTTGTCCGCCCGCCGGTGAGCTGGTTAGTCTGCGTTATTTGGCAGTGCTTTTCAACGGCGGTGCTCAGTCGTCCAGCGAACCCATGCCGGAGATATTGGCGCCGGCGTCTACGTACAGAACCTCGCCAGTGATACCGGAGGCCAGGTCAGACGACATAAACGCAGCGGCGTTACCGACTTCAATTGTAGTCACGTTACGACGCAACGGAGCGCGCTTGGCGTTCTCGCTCAGCATACGGCGGAAGCTGGCGATACCGGAGGCGGCCAGGGTCTTGATCGGGCCGGCAGAAATCGCGTTCACCCGGATGCCTTCTTCGCCCAGGCTGGCGGCCATGTAACGGACGTTGGCTTCCAGTGAGGCCTTGGCCAGGCCCATCACGTTGTAGTTCTGCAGGACACGTTCGGCACCCAGGTAGCTCAGGGTCAGCAGGCTGCTGCCTTCGTGCATCATCTTGCGGGCACCCTTGGCCAGCGCTACGAAGCTGTAGGAGCTGATGTCGTGGGCAATCTTGAAGCCTTCGCGGGTGGTGACATCCACATAGTTGCCGTTCAGCTCGTGGGCCGGGGCAAAGCCAACGGCGTGGATGATGATGTCGATGTTGTCCCAGTGCTTGTTCAGCTCGGTGAACACATTCTCGATTTGCTCGTCGCTGGCGACATCGCAGGGCAGGGTGATGGTGCTGCCCCACTGTTCCGCGAATTTCTCAACGCGGGACTGCAGCTTTTCGTTCTGGTAGGTGAAGGCCAATTCGGCGCCTTCACGGGCAAACGCCTCGGCAATGCCGTAAGCGATGGAATGCTTGCTGGCTACGCCAACAATCAGTGCTTTCTTGCCACTGAGAATTCCCATGGGTATCTGCTCCCTGTGTTCCTGTGATTTGCGCGTATTATCCCCGACCGGGGTACACGCGGGTAACGGTCAATTGGTCGTAGTCTGGTAGAAGAAGGCTGCGTTCAGCAATTCCCGGGTATACGGCTGTTCCGGTTGCCGGAAGATCTTCTCCGCATCGCCGTACTCCACGATGCTGCCATGATGGAGCACCAGCAGCTTGTGGCTCAATGCCCGGACGACGGCCAGGTCATGGCTGATAAAGATATAGCTTAACCGATATCGCTGCTGTATATCCCGCAACAGTTCGATCACCTGTTTCTGCACGGTTCGGTCCAGCGCGGATGTCGGCTCGTCCAGGATAATCAGCTCAGGTTGCAGAACCAGGGCACGGGCGATCGCAATGCGCTGGCGTTGCCCTCCGGAGAACTCATGGGGGTATCGGTGCCTGGCTTCCGGGTCCAGGCCGACATCCTGCAAGGCGCGGATGACACGGGCTTCGTGCTGGTCCTGGTTGTCCGGGTCGTGAATCGTCAGGCCTTCGCCGACAATTTCGGCAATGGACATGCGCGGGCTCAGGCTGCCGAACGGGTCCTGGAACACAATCTGGATACGCTTGCGCCAGGGCCGGAAGGCTTTCTGGGTGAGGTTGCCGATGTCGGTGCCACCCAGCTGGATGTTGCCGGTTGCGCCGGTGAGCTTTAACAACGCGTGGCCGATGGTGGTCTTGCCACTGCCGCTTTCACCGACAATGCCCAGGGTTTCCCCGGGGCGCACTGTGAAAGCCACGTCCCGAACGGCGTGGTAGCTCTCTTTTACCCGGCCAAACAGGTCCTTTTTGATGGGGAAGTGCACGTTCAGCTTATCGACTTTGATCAGCTCAGGGCCGCCGGTTTCTGCCGCAACCGGGTGTTCCGGTGGCTCCGCATCAATCAGCTTGCGGGTGTAGGGGTGGGATGGCGATTCAAACAGGGTGGCGACCGGTGCTTCTTCGACCCGTTTGCCGCGCTCCATAACCACCACGTTATCGGCATACCGGCGCACCAGGCTCAGATCATGGGTAATCAGCAGCATGGCCATACCGAGCTTCTGCTGCAGGGATTTCAGCAGTTCCAGCACCTGCTTCTGTACGGTGACATCCAGAGCGGTGGTGGGTTCGTCTGCAATCAGTAACTCCGGCTCGTTGGCCAGGGCCATGGCAATCATGACCCGTTGCTTCTGCCCACCTGAAAGCTGGTGCGGATAACTCTTGAGGCGACGTTCCGGTTCCGGAATGCCCACCAGCGCCAGCAGTTCCATGCATCGCGCCCGGGCTTGCTCGCCCCGCAGGCCCATGTGCAGTTCCAGCGTTTCGGTAATCTGCTTCTCTACCGTGTGCAGCGGGTTCAGGGACGTCATGGGCTCCTGGAAGATCATGCTGATCTTCCGCCCCCGGATTTGCCGCAACCGTTTTTCCGGGGCCTTCAGAAGGTCTTCGCCCTGATAGGTGATGCTGCCAGACGGATAGTCGGCGTGGCGCTCGTCCAGAAGGCGCAGTACCGACAGGGCGGAAACCGACTTACCGGAACCGCTTTCACCCACCAGCGCCAGGGTCTGGCCTTTGTTAATGGATAGGGACAGGTCATCCACCACCAGCGGGCCCTTGTCGAAACGGATGGAAAGCCCCGAGATGTTCAGTAGTTCGCTCATATCAGTTCTTTCTCGGGTCAAAGGCATCACGCACGGCTTCACCGGTAAACACCAGCAGGGTCAGCATTACGGACAAAGACACGAACGCCGAAATGCCCAGCCAGGGTGCGTGCAGGTTGGACTTGCCCTGGGCGATCAGTTCCCCCAGGGATGGCGACCCGGACGGCAGGCCGAAGCCCAGGAAATCCAGTGAGGTCAGGCCGGTAATGGCACCGGTCAGGATAAAGGGCAGGAAGGTGAGGGTGGCGACCATGGCATTGGGCAGTATGTGCCGGAACATGATGTGACGGTTCTCCAGGCCCAGGGCTCGGGCAGCCTTCACGTATTCGAAGTTTCGGGCCCGCAGGAACTCGGCGCGCACCACATCCACCAGCCCCATCCAGCTGAACAGCAGCATGATGCCCAGCAGCCACCAGAAATTGGGCTGAACGATAGCCGACAGGATAATCAGCAGGTAGAGCATGGGCAGGCCGGACCAGATTTCGATGAACCGTTGCCCGAACAGGTCAACCTTACCGCCGTAATAGCCCTGAATGGCGCCCACGATTACGCCCACAATACAGCTGGCAATGGTGAGGGTCAGGCCGAACACCACGGAAATTCGGAACCCGTAGATAACGCGGGCGGCGACATCCCGGCCCTGGTCATCGGTACCCAGCCAGTTCTCGGCACTGGGGGGCGCTGGTGACGGTACGTCGAGGTCGTAGTTGATGGTGTTGTAGCTGAAGCGGATTGGCGGCCAGATCATCCAGCCGTTAGCGTTGATTTCCCCGGCGATAAAATCATCCCGGTAGTCCGTTTCGGTGGGCAGGAAGCCGCCAAAGGTTTCCTCCGGCACGTTCTGTACTACCGGGAAATACCAGTCGCCCTGATAGGACACCATCAACGGCTTGTCGTTGGCGATCAGCTCGGCGACCAGGGACAGGCCAAATAGCAGCAGGAACAACCACAGGCTCCAGTAGCCGCGCCGGTTGGCCTTGAAGTTACGAAGCCGTCGCTTCTGTATGGGAGAGAGTGTTGGCACTACGCACCCTCCCGGCTTTCAAAGTCGATACGGGGGTCCACCAGCACGTAGGTGATGTCGCTGATCAGCTTCAGGACCAGGCCCATCAGGGTGAAGATATACAGGGTGCCAAAGATGACCGGGTAATCGCGATTGAGGGCGGCCTCGAAACCCAGTAAGCCCAGACCGTCCAGGGAGAAGATAACTTCAATCAGCAGGGAGCCGGTAAAGAACAGCGACACCAGTACCCCGGGCAGGCTGGCAATCACAATCAGCATGGCGTTACGGAATACATGGCCGTAAAGCACCTGTTTTTCCTCAAGGCCCTTGGCCCTGGCCGTGACCACGTACTGCTTGCCGATTTCATCCAGGAAGGAGTTCTTGGTGAGCAGGGTCAGGGTGGCAAAACCGCCAATGACGTTGGCGGTTACCGGCAAGGCCAGGTGCCAGAAGTAGTCACCAATCTTCTGGTACCAGGTCATCTGATCGAAATCGGCAGAGGTCAGCCCCCGCAGCGGGAACCAGTCGAAGTAACTGCCACCGGCAAACAGTACGATCAGCAGGATGGCGAACAGGAAGCCGGGAATGGCATAGCCCACCACGATGGCGGAACTGGTCCAGACGTCGAAGCGCGAGCCGTCCGAGACCGCTTTGCGAATACCCAGGGGAATAGAGATTAGATAGATGATGAGGGTAGACCAGAGCCCCAGGGATACCGAAACGGGCATTTTATCGATGATCAGTTCGATGACCGTACGGTCCCGGAAGAAAGACTCGCCGAAATCGAAGGTGGCGTAGTCCTTTAACATCATCAGAAAACGTTCATGGGCCGGTTTGTCGAAGCCGTACATTGCCTCGATTTCTTGCAGCAGTTCCGGTGGCAGGCCCCGGGAACCCCGGCTGTCAGAAGAGCCGGTCGCCACCTCGCCGCCGGTGTCTCCACCACCGGCCCGGGCCAGGGCGCTGCCGCCGTGGCCTTCCATTTCAGCGATCAGCTGTTCTACAGGCCCGCCGGGCGCCGCCTGCACGATGATAAAATTCAGCAGCATTATCCCGACCAGGGTCGGGATAATCAGGGCCAGCCTGCGGAGTATGTAAATGCCCATTGAGGGGAGGAGTCCTTCCGTTACTGCTGTGGAATAAACCGGCGGATCAGGGTTTGACCCACCAGTTGTTCAGGTCGATACCGTTTTTCGGTGTGACCTCCGGGCGCTGCAGTTTGTTCCAGTACGCAACCCGGTCCCTGGTCAGGTGCCAGTGGGGGATCACATAGTGGCCGTGCAACAATACCCTGTCCAGGGCGCGGACGCGGTATACCAGTTCGTCCCGGTCCGGTGCCTGGATGACCATCTCCACCAGGCGGTCCACCACCGGGTCACTCACACCCATGTAGTTGCGGGAACCGGACACATCCACGTTGGATGAGTGCCAGTATTCGCGTTGCTCATTGCCCGGAGAATCGGACTGGGGCAATACCTGGGTGATCATGTCGAAATCAAAATCCCGTACCCGCTGAACATACTGGTTGCTGTCCACCAGCCGCACGGATACGTCAATCCCGAGGCGCTCAAGGTTCTGCCGGAAGGGCAGGACAACGCGCTCGAAACTTTTCTGAAACAGCAGCACCTCAAAGGCCAGTGGCTTGCCGGTTTCCGCGTGCACCATCTTGCCGTCGCGGACGCTGTAGCCGGCTTGCTGCAGCAGTTGCATGGCCGTGCGCAGGTTATCCCGCATGGAGGTGCCGTCACCGGTCGTCGGAGGCGTGTAGGTCTCGGTGAAAACAGCCGGGTTCAGCTGATCCCGGAACGTCTCGAGAATCTCCAGCTCGCGGCCGGAGGGCAAGCCGGAGGAGGCCAGGTCGCTGTTCTCGAAATAGCTGTCGGTGCGGGTGTACTGATCGAAGAACAGGTTGCGGTTGGCCCATTCAAAGTCAAAGGCATAGGCCAGGGCCCTGCGTACCTTCGGGTCTTTGAACACTGCTTTACGAGTGTTGAAAACAAAGCCCTGCATGCCGCTGGGGCGGTGGTGTTCAACCGCTTCCTTGGTGATTTCGCCGTTGTCGAAGCCGCGCCCGGTGTAGGCAGTGGCCCAGTTCTTGGCGGAGGTCTCCACCCGCAAATCGAAGTTGCCGGCCTTGAAGGATTCCAGGGCGACGGTGTCGTCGTTGTAGTACTCGTACTTGATGCGATCGAAATTGAAACGGCCCTTGCGGATGCCCAGGTCTTCCGCCCAATAGTCATCGACCCGCTCATAGGTTACCGAGCGCCCGGCCTCGTAGCTGTCGATGCGGTAAGGGCCGCTGCCAACCGGGACATCCAGGCCGTTACCTTCGAACTTTCGGTCGGCCCAGTAGTGGGCCGGCATCACAGGCATCTGCCCGAGGATCAGGGGCAGTTCACGGTTTTCGGTGGCACCGAAATCAAAGCGGATACGATGGCTGTTTTCGACGGTGACCTTGCTCACGTCCGCATAGTAGTTGCGGTAAAAAGGGTGGCCTTCGGTGGTGAGTATCCGGTACGAGAATTCAACGTCTTCGGCGGTAATGGGCTCCCCGTCCTGGAAGCGGGCCTGCTCCCGCAGGTTGAAGATCACGTAGCTGCGGTCTTCCGGTACTTCAACGCTCCCGGCGATCAGTCCGTATTCGGAAAACGGTTCGTCGGCAGAGGATTCCAGGAGGGTGTCGTAAACGTAGGTACTGACGCCAGCTGCCGCAACACCCCGGATAACAAACGGGTTGAAACTGTCGAAGCCGTTGGCCACCACAGACATACGCAGGGTGCCGCCCTTCGGGGCGTCCGGATTTACGTAGTCAAAGTGGCTGAAATTTTCCGGATACTTCAGCTCGCCGTGCATGGCAATGCCGTGCACGGGAGCGGGAGTCGAAGCCGCCGGGGTTTCCGCAACACTGGTTGCTGCGGCGGCCATCAGGGCCAGGGAGGTGAAAATACTGGTCAGTGAAAAGGCGGCTTTCCGTGTTTTTATCATGGTTCTCGCACGTTAAGGGCTGTTTCTTATGTCAACGTAGAGTACCAGACTTTGTCCGGGTTGCAGATAACGCTTGGTATTAAGATCGTTCCATGATGCGATGTCCCGCACATTCACCGAGAAACGGCTGGCAATGGCAGACAGTGAGTCGCCACTGCGGACCCGGTAGCCTACCTTGCGAACCAACGCCTTGCTGCGGGCGGAGTTGTTGGAGGCAACGGTGGGTTGTGCATTCTTGGACCAGATAACCAGCTTCTTGCCGGGAATCAGCGGGTCGCCGGGGGCCATGCCGTTCCAGGCGGCCACTTCACGCACCGATACCCGGTGTTCGCGGGCAATGTCCCAGAAGGTGTCGCCGGAACGCACGGTATAGGAAACCTTGTTGCCATCCCGTTTGCGTGACTGAGTGCGCTGCAGGCGCTGGGACTGGCTCAGGGCATAGGCATCGGCGCCGCGGGTTGAGGATGGAATCAGCAAGCTCTGGCCAATGCGGATCAGGTCGGAATCCAGCTTGTTCACCTGGCGCACCACGGACGTAGTCGTGCCGAACTTCCGGGCGATGCTGTTCAGGTTGTCGCCCTTGCGGACCTTGTAGTTCTGCCAGGATACACGCTGTTCTTTCGGGAAATTCGCGAGGGCCTGGCGGAACTCTCCGGCATTCTGTTTCGGAACCAGGAGACGGTGCGGGCCTTCCGGGTTGGTGGCCCAGCGATTGTAAGACGGGTTCAGCAGGTAGATTTCATCAATATCCACCCCGGCCAGCTCGGCAGCCTGGGCCAGGTCCAGCTGTGAGCCGGTATCAACCACTTCGAAGTAGGGCTCGTCGTCCAGTGCTGGCAACTCGATGCCATAGGCTTCGGGGTTGTCGAAGATCTTGGCCAGTGCAATCAGCTTGGGCACATAGTGTCTGGTTTCCTTGGGCAGTGACAGAGACCAGAAATCCGTCGGCTTTCCAGCATTCCGGTTACGCCGCATGGCGCTGGATACGGTGCCGCCACCGGCATTATAGGCGGCCAGGGCGAGGGTATAGTCACCGTCAAACCGCTTTGCCAGACGGTCCAGGTAGGTCAGGGCTGCGTCGGTTGCTTCCAGAACATCACGGCGGTCGTCGTGCCACCAGCTTTGGGTCAGGCCGAAGTATTTGCCGGTAGAAGGAATGAACTGCCAGAGGCCGGCTGCCCGGCCATGGGAATAGGCAAACGGGTCGAACGCACTTTCGACAATCGGCAGCAGGGCCATTTCTGTCGGCAGACCCCGTGCCTCGGTTTCTTCCACAATATGGTGCAGGTAACGAGAGCCCCGTTCGACAACCCGCTTGATGTAGCTCGGGTGGCGGGCGTACCAGTCGAGTTGTGACTTGACCCTGGGGTTGTCGACAGAGTGGTCCATGGCGAAACCTGAACGCATCCGGTCCCAAAGGTCCTGGCTGTCGGCACTGGCATCTGCCCGGGTTTTCGGATCGTCCAGTTTTTGCCGGGCATCCTTCGCCTTGGCGCGCAGTTCCGGGGAGATGGCGTCGTCCAGCGGGGCATCCGTGGCTTCATTGCCATTGCCGGCTGTCACCGAGGCTTTCAGGTCTTCGTCTCCCCGGGCTACTACTACCTTCTCGGAATCCACCGGGTTGCCTTGCTGGTCAGTGTCCGATCCGAACCAGGCTGATGGGGAGTTCCAGTTCTCCATGATCTGGGTACTGCTGCAGGCAGAAAGCAGCGAGGAAGCGAGTAACACATATGAGAGTCGTTTGACCGGCATAAAAGAGTTCCGAGTAGCGCCGGCAGCGTCATGTATAAAGGGCCGGCAGAAATGACTGGTTACGGTCGATAGCAGGTTGGGATTCTAAGAAAGCCCTTTCACGGCGGTCAAGAATTGCCGTGTTACAGCTGTGACAAGAACTGTTAACCGGCAGCGCCGGAAAGCATCAGAAATGATCCTTTCCGTGCCGGACTGCTGCAAAAATTTCGCTGTCCGAGCCGGAGGGCAAACCCTGCTCGGCACAGTACCGATGGGCGGCTTCTGCCACTGCCGGGTCGTCCCAGCGCAGGAACAGGTTCAGCGATTTCTCGGCGGCTATGGTTGAGGGCACGGTGGGCAGGCCCTGGTCACGGCGTGCCTGGCACTGCTGTTCGAAATCCGCCAGGGCCTGGTCGTCGGGCAACCAGCTACGGGCAAAGCGCAGGTTGGCCAGGGTATATTCATGGGCGCAATACACGGCTGTATCGCCGGGCAGGTCCCGGAGGGTACTCAGGGACTGGTGCATTTGCTCCGCCGTGCCTTCGAACAAGCGACCACAACCGCCAACAAACAAGGTGTCGCCACAAAACAGTACCGGCTTGCCATCGACCTGTGTGGGGCTGAAATAAGCCAGGTGGTCGAGGGTGTGGCCCGGCACGGCCAGCACGTCAAAGGTCAGCCCCTGCCAGGCAACTTCGTCACCGGGATGAACAGGGTGATTGCTGCCCTTGAACGGGGATTCCGCCGGCCCGACCACGCGCACGTCTGGCCATGCCTGCTGCAGGTCTTTGATGCCGCCGACGTGGTCCGGGTGGTGGTGGGTAACGAGGATGGTGTCTGCAACCAGGTTGTTGGCGGCCAGGTAGTCCTTCACCGGCTGCGCCTGCCCCGGGTCTACAATCAGTGCCTTTCCGGTGTCCTGGTCTGCCAGGCACCAGATATAGTTGTCTGAAAACGCCGGAATCGGGTGAATACTGAACATGGTGGCCCCATGTGCTCGATGAATGTGCCTGTTATGATAATGCAACCGTGCTGTCATCCCAAGAAGCGCGCCCGCGAATCCGGCCCGGAACAGGGGCGCTGATGTTGGAGAAATCCTGGTGAAAGGTTTGCAGCCTGTAGATTATTCCGCACGCCACGAAAGTTTCGAGCGCTGGATACAGACCCCGCTTGGCCGCGCCCTGCTGGCCAGCCAGCGGCGTGTCCTTGACCATCACCTGGATGGATTAACCGGCGCCCGGCAATTGCAGGTGGGGCTGAGCCATCGATTGCCCCTGGCCAGCGGTACCGACTTCTCCCAGAAAATTATCACCACGCCAGCCTGGTATCCCCACATGCCGGACGGTGTAGCGGTTTGCGATGCGGACGAGTTGCCGTTTCCCGGGGATTCCATGGACCTGGTCATCCTGCACCACACTGCCGACTTTTCACCGGATCCACACCAGGTGCTCCGGGAGTCGGCCCGGGTGTTGCGGGGAGAAGGGCACCTGGCTTTGATCGGATTTAACCCGCTGAGTCTCTGGGGCGCGCGCAAGCTTGTTTCGCGGCATCAGCTTGGCCCATGGGGCGGTCGTTTTCTGCTCCGGGCGAGGATGGAAGACTGGCTCAGGTTGCTGGGGTTTCAGCTGGAGGGCAGTGCCACGTTTTTCTGTACGCTTCCGCTGCAAAGAAAGGGCAACTATATAAGCCGGCAAAGCAAAGACCTGGATTGTCATGGACATTTCCTGCCAGTCGGGGCCTATTACTGTATCCTTGCCCGCAAACGTGTCTATGCCCGGTTGCAGCGGCGGGTGCCCTGGCGCAAAACACGGGTCGTGTCGTTACCCGGGGCTGTGGGTTCCCACGGAACCTGCGCCAGTACCGGCACGGTAAAGAAACAGCAGAACAGTTCAGGAGTGTGAATGGCCGGCAAGGTAGTGATGTATACCGATGGTGCCTGTAAAGGTAACCCGGGCCCCGGCGGGTGGGGTGTATTGTTGCGTTATGGCGATGCCTGCAAAACCATGCACGGCGGAGAGGCGCAAACCACCAATAACCGTATGGAACTCATGGCCGCCATTCAGGGCTTGAGGGCGTTGAAGCGGGAGTGTGAGGTGGAACTGTACACCGATTCCCAATACGTCCGTAAAGGCATCACCGAATGGATGGCCGGCTGGAAGCGTAACGGCTGGAAAAACTCGGCCAAAAAACCGGTTAAAAACGCCGACCTCTGGCAGGAGCTTGATGCTGAAGCCGCCCGGCACAAAGTAAGCTGGCACTGGGTCAAAGGGCATTCCGGCCACCCGGATAACGAGCTGGCGGATGAGCTGGCGAATCGTGGCGTGGCTGAGTTGTCCGGCAGCTGAACCGGCATTTTCTAAAGTCTGATGGGTATTTCTGAAGGTAAGCAATGAGACAGATCGTACTGGATACCGAAACAACGGGTATTGATCCCAACGATGGCCACCGGATTATCGAGATTGGTTGTGTTGAGGTGGTCGAGCGGCAGCTGACGGGCAGGAACTACCACGTTTACATCAATCCGGAACGGGAAGTAGAGGCCGAAGCCATAACCGTTCACGGCATTACCAACGAATTTCTGAAAGACAAACCGAAATTCGCGGAGATTGCCGACGAGTTCTTCGAATTCATCAAGGGCGCCGAGCTGGTTATCCATAACGCGGCGTTCGACGTCGGCTTCATGGATTCCGAGTTTGCACGCCTGAAGCCTGTCCGCAAAACGGCGGACCACTGCGGTGTTGTCGATACCCTGGCTATCGCCCGGGCCAAGCATCCGGGCCAGAAGAACAACCTGGACGCGCTCTGTAAGCGTTACGGCGTAGATAACAGCAACCGTGACCTGCACGGCGCTTTGCTGGATGCCGAGATCCTGGCCGATGTCTATCTGCTGATGACCGGCGGCCAGACCGCGCTGTCACTGGACAGCGGCGCCGGTGATGATGGTAGCGCCGGAGGCCTGCGCAGGATCAGTTCAGAGCGCCAGCCGCTGGCCGTTGTACGCGCCAGTGATGAAGAAGCCGAAGCCCATGATGCGTTCATGGCGATGATGGAAAAACAGGCCGGCGGAACGGTTTGGAGCAAGTTACAGGGAGCAGAATGAGAACTGGGTCAGGGTGTACCAAATGTTACATTCCGGCTTTCTTGAGGTACTTGAATTCTGTGTTATAAGTAATGGGAAGTTCGCCAGTTTTTTGGTAACTGATTATTCTTTGTAAGGAAGCAGGAAACGTTTATGGTTCAATCGTCTCTGGCGACGAAATCGCAGTCGTTTGATCTGGTCAAAAGCGAAATCGAACAGACCATCAAGCAGGCCGAGGCCAGCCTTGAACGTTTCCAGGAAAACCGCGAGAGCGGGGAAGACCTGCAAAACTGTGTCGATTACCTGAACCAGCTTCGCGGCATTTTCTTGTTGGTGGAGCTGCGCGGTGGCACACTGCTTTGCCAGGAAGCCGTCAGCCTGGCCAACGATGTACCTGTTGGCGCAAACGACGACAAAAACATTCTCCTGACCACTCTCAGCGGTGCGCTGTTCATTCTTCGCCGCTATGTAGAGTATTACCACCAGCAGCGGGAGGACCATCCCGAGCTATTGTTGCCGGTGATAAACGATCTGCGCGAAGCCCGCCGCGAAAAACCTTATCCCGAATCCTGCTTTTTTGACCTGGAGGTCAGGGAATGCCCGGATTTCTGCAAGGGCAAGGCGATTCAGCCGCTGGAAGGTGGCGAAGCGGAATACGAAATCCTTGCCCGGCGCATGCGCCTGACCTTCCAGGTGGCGTTGCTGGGTGTTTTACGGGACCGGAACGAGGTGGTCAGTAAAAAACTGATTGCCCGCTCGGCCCGGGGCTTTGCAAGATTGTGCCAGGGCGCACCCATGGGGCAGATGTGGTGTTTGCTGGCCACCGTTGCGGACACCATGCTCGACCGGGCGATGGTGTTCAATAAAGCCCGCAAGCGGCTGCTGATGCGTATTGAGAAATACGCCCGAGAAGTGGTGTATGTGGGCAAGGTTGCTACCGCAAAAGACGCTCCGGATTCCCTGATTCGTGACCTGGTCTACCTGCTGTACCGCAGTGGTTCCGGCAACCCGGAAGTCGCCGAAGTCTTGTCAGCCTGGCAGGTAGCACCGTCTGACTTCCCGGACTCCCTGCTGGAAGCCCACTCCCGCCGGTTATATGGCCCGGGTTCCGACGTCCTGAAATCCCTGTCGGAAGCGCTGCAGGAAGAGCTGAACCAGCTCAAGGACAAACTGGATATCATCGAACGGGGCATCGAGCCGGATCTTGCTGAACTGGTGTCCATTGCCGAGTCTCTCGAACGCCTGGCCAATACCCTGGTGATGCTCGACCTGAACCGTCTGGCGGGTGTTGCCCGCGAAGAAGCTGGCAAGCTTCGCCAGTGGCAAAAAGAGGATCGCCTGCCGGAGGAAGACGAACTATATCGCCTGGCCGATTCGGTGCTGGGTGTTGAAGACGCGGTGATGCAGATTGTGCCCCGTGGCATTACCTCTGAAACCGACGCCCTGGCTACCAGTGAGCGCAAAGCAGAAGAGTCGATTTACCTGCAGGAAGCGGTCTGGGTGGTAGCAGACGAAGCCCGAAGTGCACTGACCCTGGCCAAGCGGGCGATTACTGCGTTTATTGAATCTGACTACGACAAGCTGCACCTGGCAAACCTGCCCGGAACATTGCGAAGCATCTGGGGTGGCCTGGTGATGGTCAACGATCCGCAGGCCGCGGATGTGATCGCACGCGTTGCGGCTTCTATCCAGGAGCGGCTGCTGGATGCCCGCGAAGCGCCGGTTTCCCAGGTGCTGGAAGCGCTGGCGGATGCTCTGACCTCGCTGGAATACTACATTGAAAGCATCGGCCGCCGTGAAGATCGCAACACCGATCTTCTGAAGCTGGCGGAATCATCGCTGGATGACGTAGGGCTGTAACAGCCGGCCCGTTTTTAGGGCTTTTGTCCAGCCACAAAAAAACCTGCGACTTGCGCAGGTTTTTTTGTGGAACGCTCTGCAGGGGATTAGCCCATGTTGAACAGTTCGCCCAGCTTGGTGGCCAGCATCATGTCGCCTTCGGCGCGCAGCTGACCAGCCATGAATGCTTGCATGCCGTCAGTTTCGCCGGAAACAATGCCCTGAAGGGTTTCAGAGTTCATGATCAGGGTAACGGAAGGATCATCGTGGGCACCTTCGTTCATCTTGCAGGTACCGTCGTTGATTTCCAGGTTGTAGGTCTTGTCGTCTTCGATATCGAATTGGAAGACCAGGTCCAGGCCCTGTGCCGCGTCTGCGTTGAAGTTCTGTTCCAGCTTTTCAAATACCTGAGCTACAGACATTGTTTTACCCTTTTTGGTGGTTGTCTTGTCATGGTGACTTCGCAATTCGACTTTATGGGCACAGAGAGTGTGTGTCAAGCTTGATCGAACGCTTGTTTTAATTTTCTTTCGGGCTTATCACACTTGGCCCGAGCGGGTACACTCTTGGCTTTGCGAAACACTTCCGGAGACTGCATTTTGGAATTTCTCACCGAATACGGCCTGTTCCTTGCCAAGGTTGCCACCTTCGTTGTGGCGGCCATCATTCTTGCCTCTATTATCTTTTCGGCTGCCCATCGTGATCGCGATGACCACGAAGGTGAAGGTGAGCTGAAAATCCGAAAGCTGAACGACCAGTACCGCAAGCTGAAAGAGTCTATCCAGACCCGCCTGATGTCCGATGCAGAATACAAAATCTGGTCGAAGAAGAAAAAGAAAGAATATAAGGCCGAGAAAAAAGCCGCAAAAAGCAGCACCAAGGAAGGTGAGGGTGAGCAGCCTGGCAAGTCCCGGATCTATGTGATCGACTTTGATGGCGACATCAAGGCCAGCGACACCGATACCCTGCGCCGTTCAGTGTCTGCGGTGCTCAGTGTGGCAGACCCGAAAACCGATGAAGTAGTGGTGCGCCTTGAAAGTGGTGGCGGCCTGGTACACGCCTACGGCCTGGCTGCCGCGCAGCTGGACCGCATCCGCAGCAAGGGCGTTCCGCTGACCGCCTGTGTCGACAAGGTGGCCGCCAGCGGCGGTTATATGATGGCCTGCGTCGCAGACAAAATTATTGCCTCTCCGTTTGCAGTGCTGGGCTCCATAGGCGTGGTGGCACAGCTGCCCAACTTCCACCGGTTCCTGAAAAAGAACGACGTGGACTTCGAAGTGCTGACAGCCGGTGAGCATAAACGCACCCTGACCGTGTTTGGTGAGAACACCGACAAAGGCCGCCAGAAGTTCCTGGAAGACCTCGAAGACACCCACGGCCTGTTCAAGGAATACGTCAGTGAGCGCCGTCCTGACCTGGATATCCAGGCGGTGGCGAACGGTGACATCTGGTTTGGCAAGCGGGCGCTGGAGGTCAAACTGATTGACGAGATCAAAACCTCAGACGAATACCTGATCGAGGCTTGTGATCGGGGGGATGTCGTGTCGGTATCTTTCCAGCGCAAGCGGACACTGCCGGAAAAACTCGGGCTGGCCACCAGTGCCGCGCTCGAGCACACCCTGTGGAAAGTGCTGAGCGCGTTCCGTAACCAGAAAATCCAGTAACGGGCTTCCTCAGGAAGCCCGGCGGCGGAACAGCGGCACGTCGGTGTCGGCTGCCGCCTGGTAGGTCTGGGAGAAGAAGTTCAGGCAGCGGGCTGCCTTGGTGGCGTCTTTGTCAGCCCGAAGCACAAAGGCATCGAAGCCGCAGCGTTTCATAAACTGGAGCTGATCCAGCAGTACGTCACCTATGGCCCGCAGCTCGCCGCTGTATCCGTACCTTTCCCGCAGCAAGCGGCCAATGCTGTAGCCCCGTCCATCCACGAAGCGTGGGAAGTTAACGGCTATTACCGGCAGCTGGTTGGCTCTGTCGGCCAACAGTTCTGGTTCGTGATGGCTGTCGAACCATACGCCGATATCTTCCCGCCCGGCATAGTGTTCAGCTCCGGCCAGCCAGAGATCCACCGGGATCAGTGCCGGCTGGCCCTCTGGAATGGCCAGCGATTCGCCGGCTTCCGGGCGGGCAACCACGGCCCAGTTGTCGTTACGAAGGGTGCCGTCAACGGCAATGACATCAGGCATAAACCCGCTCCTTGAAAGGATCCAGACCAACCCGGCGATAGGTATCCAGGAAAGTCTCTTCTTCTGTGCGTTTCTCAACAAACACGTCAATAATCTTCGCAACCACATCGGGCATTTCTTCCCGGGCAAATGATGGCCCAAGGATCTTGCCGATGGCGGCGTCGTGATGGGAAGCGCCACCAAGGCTTACCTGATAGAACTCTTCGCCCTTCTTGTCGACACCCAGGATGCCGATATTGCCGACATGGTGATGGCCGCAGGCATTCATGCAGCCGGAGATGTTCAGGTCGATCGGGCCCAGGTCGTACAGGAAATCCAGGTTGTCAAAGCGGCGCTGAATGGCTTCCGCGATGGGGATCGACTTGGCATTGGCCAGGGCGCAGAAGTCGCCACCCGGGCAGCAGATGATGTCGTTCAGGGTGTGCAGGTTGGCGGTGGCAAAGCCCATCGGGGTAATGCGCTGCCAAAGCTCGAACAGGCGGTCCTGGCGTACATCTGCAAGGACAATGTTCTGTTCATGGGTGGCCCGAACTTCGCCGAAGCTGTATTCGTCGGCCAGGTCGGCAATGTCTTCCAGCTGGGCGTCTGTTACATCGCCCGGAGGTGTGCCGGTTTTCTTGAGGGTCAGGGTGACGATGGCGTAACCGGGCTTCTTGTGCTCGTCCACGTTGTGGGTCAGCCACTTGTCGAATTCCCGGTTCTCAAAACGTTGCTTGCCCAGCAGGTCGCTGGCGTTTTCCAGTGTTTGATAGTCCGGCTCGGTAAAGTAGCCCTGAAACTTCGTGATCGCGTCAGGGGTGAGACGGGTGGGGGAATCCTTGATCTGTGCCCACTCAGCCTCGACCTTTTCGGCGAACCCGGCCGGTGTCAGGGCTTTTACCAGAATCTTGATACGCGCCTTGAACTTGTTGTCCCGGCGGCCATAGCGGTTGTACACCCGAACGATGGCCTCGAGGTAAGTGAGCAGGTCCAGTTCCGGCAGGAACTCCCGGATAACGGGCCCAACCATGGGGGTGCGGCCGAGACCGCCGCCGGCGTGTACCCGGAAACCCAGCTCACCCTGTTCATTCCGGACCAGTTGCAGGCCGATGTCATGAATCTGGATGGCGGCCCTGTCGGTCTTCTCCGAAGCGTTCACTGCAATCTTGAACTTGCGGGGCAGGAAGGCGAATTCCGGATGAAAGGTAGACCACTGCCGGATGATTTCGCAGTAGGGCCGCGGATCGGCAATTTCGTCCGCCTGCACACCGGAGAACTGGTCTGTGGTGGTGTTACGAATGCAATTGCCGCTGGTCTGGTTGGAGTGCATCTCTACCTCTGCCAACTCGGCCAGGATATCCGGCACATCTTCCAGCTTTGGCCAGTTCAGCTGGATGTTGGTCCGGGTGGTTACATGTGCGTAGCCACGGTCGTAATCCCGCGTAATCCGCGCCAGCCGTCGTAATTGTTCGGAGCGCAGCATACCGTAGGGTACGCAGATGCGAAGCATTGGGGCATGACGCTGAACATAAAGGCCGTTCTGGAGGCGAAGGGGAAGAAACTCCTCTTCGGAAAGCTCACCGGCCAGTGCGCGTTCGGTCTGATCCCGGAACTGGGCCACACGCTCGGCTGCGATTTGCTTGTCGTGTTCATCGTAAACGTACATAGGGTAACGTCCTGCCTGCTACATCAAAGAGTCTTGTGATATCGGGCTCGAAAATAGGGAGCGCCTTATTCCTGTGGGGCAGGATATCACCGGCTTGTTATTCTCAAAATGATTATTTCAACATAACATTATCGATTCAGGTGATAAGGGCGGCGCTGAAGGGCTGGACGAATATCAATTTGCTGCTTAAATGAAGGGCGTACGCGAAGAACAAAAGCCAATAAAGAGAGGTGAAGGTAGCCATGAGCAAATCTGCAGGTTCAGACAGCAAGGTCGATGCCGTAGCAGCCGTTCTTTTAGTCGTGTTAACTGTGTCGTTTGCCGTAATCTGGGTGGCTGGCCAGTAGGTTACTGACCGGCCAGTACCAGGTTCACCACAAGGATCAGGCCGCCTACGAAGGCGGCCGTAAACAGCAGCCCCGCAACTATGTAGGGCACGGGACTGTGGCTGGAGAAGTCTTCCTGCCGGCGCCGGTCGGATTGCACACCGAGGGCCCCGGCCAGGATGCTTTGCATGATTTTCAGAACACCCGGCGAACCGGGTTTTTGGTCTTCGTTGTCCTCTTTGTTTTTGTTGGCAACGTCAGTCATGGTTTACCGCCCTGATTTATTCTGCGGGATCATAGGCCAGGCTCGGCATCAGCCAACGTTCGGCTTCTGCCTTTGACAGCCCCTTGCGTTCAGCATAGTCCTCAACCTGGTCCACGCCAATCTTGCTCACGGAAAAGTACTTGGATTCCGGGTGAGCAAAGTACCAACCGGATACAGCAGCCGTTGGGTACATGGCGAAATGTTCTGTCAGCTCAAGGCTGGTATTGGCGGTGGCATCCAGCAGTTTGAACAGGGTAGCCTTTTCTGTGTGGTCAGGGCAGGCCGGATAGCCTGGTGCCGGGCGAATACCCCGGTAACGTTCCTTGATCAGGTCTTCATTGGCCATCTGCTCGTCATTGGCGTAACCCCAGAACTCCTTGCGAACCCTTTCGTGCATGCGCTCGGCAAAGGCTTCCGCCAGGCGGTCCGCCAGGGCCTGAACCATGATGGCGCTGTAGTCGTCGTGGGCATTCTTGAACTCGGTGGTGAGTTCGTCCACGCCAATGCCGGTGGTGACCGCAAAGCCACCCACATAATCACCCAGGTGCGAGCTTTCCGGTGCCACGAAATCAGACAGGGCCATCATTGGCTTGCCCGGGGCTTTCTCGTCCTGCTGGCGCAGGTGGTGCAGTACGGTGAGTTCCTTGGTGCGGGTCTCGTCGGTGTACACCACGATGTCGTCGCCCCGGCGGTTGGCCGGCCAGAAGCCGATCACGCCACGGGCACTGATCCGCTTCTCCTCAATCATCTGCTTGAGCAGTTTCTGGGCGTCGTCGAACAGGTTGCGGGCGGCTTCTCCACGCTTGGGGTCGTCGAAAATCGCCGGGTACTTGCCGGCAATGTCCCAGGAGATAAAGAACGGCGTCCAGTCGATGTATTCCGCCAGTTCGTTCAGGTCATAGTCTTCGAACACCCGCACGCCGGTAAACGCCGGCTTGGGCGGCTGGTAGTTTTCGAAATCAATCTCCGGCGCCCGTGCCCGGGCTTCTTTCAGGGATACCAGCTTGGTGCGGTCGCCACGGTTCTTGCGGCGCTCACGGATTTCGTCGTATTCGGTGCGGGCTGCTTCCACAAAGGCCGGCTTGGCGGTCTTGCTCAGCAGCTGTGACGCCACGTTGACGCAACGGGACGCATCAGACACGTACAGGGCAATGTCGTTCTTGTAGTGAGGCTCAATCTTGACCGCAGTATGGGCCTTGGACGTGGTGGCGCCACCGATCATCAGCGGAATCTTGAAGTCCAGCCGCTGCATTTCACGGGCAACGTGCACCATTTCATCCAGCGACGGGGTGATCAGGCCGCTCAGGCCGATGATGTCGACGTTTTCCTTCTTCGCCGTCTCAAGGATCTTCTCGCAGGGCACCATCACGCCCATGTCGATCACTTCGTAGTTATTGCACTGCAACACCACGCCCACGATGTTCTTGCCGATGTCGTGCACATCGCCTTTCACCGTAGCCATCAGGATCTTGCCCTTGGCTTGCTGGTCTTCAGATTTCTCAGCCTCAATGTACGGAATCAGGTGGGCGACCGCCTGCTTCATTACCCGGGCACTTTTCACCACCTGGGGCAGGAACATCTTGCCGTCGCCAAACAGGTCACCGACCACGTTCATGCCGTCCATCAGTGGGCCTTCGATCACCTCGATGGGGTGGCTGGCGTTCAGGCGGCAGGCTTCAGTGTCTTCGATGATGAAGTTGGTGATGCCTTTAACCAGGGCATGCTCAAGACGCTTCTCGACCGGCCATTCACGCCAGGCCAGGTCTTCTTCTTTCGTCTGACCGCCCTTGCTCTTGAACTTCTCGGCCGCTTCCAGAAGGCGGTCGGTGGAATCTTCGCGGCGGTTCAGTACCACGTCTTCCACCAGTTCTTTCAGATCCGGCTCGATTTCATCGTAAATCACCAGTTGGCCCGGGTTTACGATACCCATGTTCATGCCGGCCTTGATGGCGTGGTACAGGAACACCGAGTGGATGGCTTCACGCACGGCATCGTTGCCGCGGAACGAGAAGGACACGTTGCTCACGCCGCCGGAAATGGATGCGTGGGGCAGGTTCTCTTTAATCCAGCGGGTGGCGTTGATGAAGTCCACCGCGTAGTTGTTGTGTTCCTCGATACCGGTAGCGATGGCAAAGATGTTCGGGTCGAAGATGATGTCGCCCGGGTTGAAGCCGATGCTGGTCAGCACATCGTAGGAGCGTTTGCAGATCTCGGTCTTGCGCTCGTAGGTATCGGCCTGGCCGTCTTCGTCAAAGGCCATAACCACCACCGCGGCGCCGTAGCGCATGCAGTCTTTTGCCCGCTTGATGAACGCCTCTTCGCCTTCTTTCAGGCTGATGGAGTTCACCACTGCCTTGCCCTGAATGCAGCGCAGGCCGGCTTCGATCACTTCCCACTTGGAGGAGTCGATCATGATCGGCACACGGGAGATGTCCGGCTCGGAGGCAACCAGGTTCAGGAAGGTAACCATTACCTCCTTCGAATCCAGCATGCCCTCGTCCATGTTGATATCGATAATCTGGGCGCCATTCTCCACCTGGTCCCGGGCAACGCTGAGGGCCTCTTCGTACTGCTCTTCCTTGATCAGGCGCAGGAAACGCTTGGAGCCGGTCACGTTGGTTCGTTCACCCACGTTGATAAACAGGGTGTTTTCGTCGCCGGTAAATGGCTCCAGGCCGGCCAGGCGCAGGGCCTTCGGGCGATCGGGAATCTGCCGGGGCGGATATTTCGCGACCGCGTTGGCAATGGCTTCAATGTGTTCCGGGCGGGAACCACAGCAACCGCCGATGATGTTCAGGAAGCCGTCTCTGGCGAAGCCTTCGATGATTTCGGCCATTTCTTCCGGAGTCTGGTCGTACTCACCGAATTCGTTGGGCAGGCCGGCGTTGGGGTGGGCGGAGACATAGGTTTCCGCTTTGTTGGACAGTTCTTCCACATAGGGGCGCAGGGCATCCGCACCCAGGGCGCAGTTCAGGCCAATGGAAATCGGCTTGGCGTGGGCCACGGAATTGTAGAACGCCTCGGTAGTCTGGCCGGACAGGGTTCGGCCGGAAGCATCGGTAATGGTGCCGGAGATCATGATCGGCAGTTCAATGCCGGAATCTTCGAAGAACTGCTGGGTAGCGTAGATGGCTGCCTTGGCGTTCAGGGTGTCGAAAATGGTTTCAATCAGGATGAGGTCAGAACCGCCTTCCACCAGGCCTGACACAGCCTCGTAATAATTATCCACCAGAGTCTGGAAATCGACGTTGCGGTACCCCGGGTTGTTCACATCCGGCGACAGCGACGCGGTACGGGAGGTGGGGCCCACGGCACCGGCCACAAAGCGGGGCTTGTCGGGATTCTTCGCGGTGTATTCATCAGCGATTTCCCGGGCCAGCCTGGCCGAAGCCACGTTCAGCTCCCTTGCCAGATCTTCCATGCCGTAGTCGGCCTGGGACAGGCGGGTGGAGTTGAAGGTGTTGGTTTCGATAATATCGGCGCCGGCATCCAGGTATTCTGCGTGGATATTGCGCAGCAGGGCAGGCTGGGTAAGGTTCAGTAGGTCGTTGTTGCCCTGGACTTCCCGATCGTAGTCTTTGAACCGGTCGCCACGGAACGCGGCTTCATCCAGTTTCTGGTTCTGGATCATGGTGCCCATGGCGCCATCAAGAACAATGATGCGTTCCTTGAGTGCCTTTTTAAGCTGGTCCAGACGGGTGTTGCGATCGGTCATAGGGAAATCTTCCGGATGTCGTGAATAACGTCTAATACGGTTAATGGCGCGGGATCATAGCAAAAAGCGAGCAGTTCGTCTTAGTACGGATGATCATTATCAAGTGCCTTGCCGTGCGCGGCGGTTAGCCGGGTCATAAGGGAAACTCATTAGCCCGATTAATGCCCGACTATTTTACTTGGTCTTTTAAGTTCCTGCGAACTCTCCTAAAATGGACGTCACATTTGAAAACAGGTAGGAAGCATGGCTCTGGTAACTGTTACTGATTCTGCAAGGGACTATCTTGCACAACTGATCGAAAAGCAGGACGTCGAAGGTATGGGGGTTCGTATCTTTGTGACCCAGCCCGGCACTCGTAACGCAGAAACCTGCCTGGCCTACTGTCCGCCGAACGAAATCGTCCCCACCGACGAAACGGTAGACCTGCAGAAGTTTACGCTGTACCTGGATCACAACTCGGTACCCTTCCTGGAAGAAGCCTACGTGGATTATTCCAAGGATCAGATGGGCGGCCAGCTGACCATCAAGGCGCCGAACGCCAAGGTACCCCAGGTATCTGACGATGCACCGCTGCCGGACCGGGTGAACTACGTACTGGCCTCCGAGATCAACCCCAACCTGGCGGCTCACGGTGGCGATGTATCGCTGGTCGAGATTGTTGAAGAGTCTGTGGCCGTGCTGCGTTTTGGCGGTGGTTGCCAGGGTTGTTCAGCGGTGAGTCTGACTCTCAAGCAGGGTGTCGAGAAAACCCTGAAAGAACGCGTGCCGGAAATTACCGCCGTGCGTGACGTAACGGACCACACCAACACCGAAAACGCTTACTACCAGTAAGCGACTGCTGTGGCAGGCTGACTTCCCGAGCCTGGACAGTCTGCCACAGACACCCCTCCGCCGTGGCTACACGGCCAATGCCCGAGAGTGCCTTCTGTTTCATTATTCCCGCCATCAACAGAATGACTTGGTATTTACTCGGGGTAAGTCTTGTCGGACCTAACACTTCTATCCGTGCCAGTGATGGCTGCCGTAGTTGGCTGGTTTACTAACTGGCTGGCTATTCAGATGTCGTTCTATCCGGTTCAGTTCATCGGTTTCGGCGTCGTTGGCTGGCAGGGCGTGATTCCCCGCAAAGCCGAGAAAATGGCCCACATCTGCATCGACCGCACCCTGCAGCATTTCGGCGACCTCAACTCGGTGTACCAGAAGCTCGAACCCCAGCGCATTGTCCAGCAGGTTCTGACCCAGGTATCGCCGCGCATGGACGAATACATCGATGAAGTGATGTACGAAGTGCAGCCGGTGCTTTGGGACAACCTGCCGATGTTTGTGAAAGAGCGCATTTACCAGTGGGCGCGACAGCAATTGCCATCGCGCATAGAGGAGCTGGTGGAAGACTTTGGTGACGACCTGGACGACCTGGTAGACCTGAAAGCGCTGCTGAGCCGCGAACTGCAACACCATCCGGACCTGATGAACCGCATTTTCAAACAGGCCGGTGCCGTGGAATTGCAGTCCGTGATCAACCGGGGTGCGCTAATCGGTGCCTTGCTGGGCGCTCTGCTGGTGCCGTTCTGGATATCTTACCCGCAGCCGTGGGTGTTGCCGGTGGGTGGCTTTGCCATCGGTTTTATCACCAACTGGCTGGCCATCAACCTGATTTTTGCCCCGCTCAGGCCGCGCCGGATGCTGTTCTGGAAGTTTCAGGGCCTGTTTTTGCAGCGACAGGACGAAATCAGCGACATCTGGGCGCAGCTGGTGGCCGAGGAACTGATTACCGTGGAGAAGGTGGCGGATGCCATGATTAATGGTCGCCACGGCGCCCGTACCCGCTCCATTTTGCAGAAACACCTGCGCCCGATGCTGGATAACTCCATGGTCATGCGACTGGCTGCGCAGGTGACCGTGGGTATGTCCGGTTACACCGACCTTAAGCGGGCCATGAATGACAAGGCGGTACTGGCTACCCGGGATGTCTTCTCTGACACGGCATTCAACAAGGAACGGGCACCGGTCGTTGCAGGAGTTCTGGCGGGCCAGATGAAAGCCCTCAAGCCTGAAGAATTCCAGGAAATCCTGCGCCCGGCGTTTCGGGAAGAGGAAATCCAGCTGATGCTGGTCGGTGGCTTGTTCGGGGCGATTGCGGGCTTTATCCAGTTTGTACTGATCTGATCGCAGTCCAGTCTTACAGACAATTGGTGGGGCGGGGCAGGCCTGCTATCCGGCACGCGGTTTTGGCCGGTGTGCCGGGGAACAGCTGCATCAGGTAGATGCTGTTGCCTTTTTCTTCGCCCAGCGCTTCCTTTACCGCCTTTACGAACAGCCGGTTTGATGGCGGCGACATTTCATGTGATTTATAAAAAACCCGCAGAAACTCTATGATTTCCCAGTGCTTTTCCGATAGCTCTATTTGATCATCTGCGGCAATCTGGCGGCCCACCTCTGGTGTCCACTGATTGGCGTCTTCCAGAAAACCTTCGTTGTTGCGGGGCGGCATGTCAGTTATGGGCATGGTTTACCAGCTGATGATGCGTGAATGTTTGGCGGTCAGGCGTACCAGTTCGGCGTAGTCGATCGTTCCTGTCCGGGTTTGCTCATTCAGCGCTCGGGCGTCGACATCCGCTTTCATGGCCTTACAGGCGGCAGGAAGGGTAACGGAGCGATCGGCCAGGGCAAGTACCGCGTTTTCGGTAAGTACCAGCTGATCGCCGTCCTGGATGGCCTGGAGGCAGGATTCAAAGCGGGGGTGCCCCGGTGGTTTGTTCAGAATGTGCAGTGTCGGGGTTGCTGGCTGCGTGCTTGTCATCATCTTGCTGCCTCAGCCTGCAAAGGCCACGTTACTGTGGGCGTTCATGACGTCTTGCAGGTTTTCGGCGAGGGTGACACCGGAAACCAGTTGCTCCGGCCCAAGCCCAAAGCGCTCGCAGGACGCCGTGTCTGCAAGGATTTCTTCCACGCCGAACATGGGCGCTGCCGAAAGGTTTTTCTCCACGGATTTCTGGCCAATGGCGTCGGGAGCCTGTTGCTTGCGCAGCCAGTTGACCCCGGCGCCGGTAAAGAGCAGGGCAGCCGGCTGGTCGAAGGCGGCCAGCGAGAACACCATGTCCAGGGCCTCGCGCCCGGCCCAGTTACCATATGGGGGTTGGTCTACTATGATCAGCGTGCTCACCGTCAGTTACTCCCGTGGAAATAGATAACCCGGTCCGATTTCACATTACCTTCCACCCATTCACCAAGGCCGGCAATGCCAAACGGCTCCAGCAGGTTGTTGCCGGGCAGTTCGTAGCGGGCCTGTTCGGTATCATCAATGATTCCGCGGCGCAGCGCCGAGGCAATACAAACGGTAGCGGGAATGGCGTTGTCAGCCAGGAAGCCGGCCCACTGCTTCGGCCAGTTCACCTCGTCAGAGGGTGGCGTCGCCAGCGCCGAGGCCAGCAATACGCCCTCACCATACAGGAATACCCGGTCAATCCGGTGGCCCGCAACAAGCAATTCCCGGGCAACGGCCAGGGCGCTCTGGGGGGCCTGGGAAGACCAGGGGGCTCCGGTGATTACGAGGGTATAGCTCAGTGGCGTCATGGCGTCCTGCACCCGGGAGTGAATCTTGAGGATTTGCAGTGTACCTAAAGCAGAAACCCCGGCAAAGGCCGGGGTTTCTGGAAGCGAGGGACTGACCGGAGATCAGTCTTCGCCGCTGAATGCCGCCAGCAGGTGCAGCAGGCTGACAAACAGGTTGTAGATGGATACATACAGGCCAACCGTGGCGATGATGTAGTTACGCTCGCCGCCTTTGATGATCTGGCTGGTTTCAAACAGGATCATGATGGAGGCGAAGATGGTGAAGCCTGCAGACACCGCCAGGTGCAGGGCAGAGCTTTCCATGAAGAACGCCAGCAGCATGGCACCGATCAGCACAAATGCGCCAGCGGTCAGGAAGCTGGACATGAAGCTGAAGTCTTTCTTGGTGATGATCGCTGTCGCAGACAGGCCGACAAAGGCCACTGCTGTCAGTGTCAGGGCCTGGGCCACAATCTGGGAGGCGCCGGCCGCCACAAACGCACCGATGATCGGGCCAAGGGTATAACCCATGAAACCGGTCAGGGCGAAGGTGGTTACGATGCCCCAGGGGCTGTTCTTCAGTTTATAGGTAGCGAACAGCAGGCCAATGTAACCCACGATGGTGATCAGGAAGCCCGGATGAGTGCCGTTCATGTTCAGGAACGCAGTCAGGGCTGAGAAGGCGAGGGTCATGCCCAGCAACATGTAAGTGTTGCGAAGCACCTTCATGGCATCATCACTGATACCCGCAGCGACCTGGCTTCTTTCCCCGGTCGTGTCGTAGGCAGCCTGGTTGTTCTGAACGCCGAAACGTCTGTCTTCCATTGTCATCTCCGTTTAGTGAAACTGGATACTGTGTCCCATCATAATGTTGAATCCGCAACTTTCAATCATTTACGACAGTAATTCGCCTTCTGGATTCCATTAAACCGCTGTAATCTTGTTTATGGATTGTTCAGAAGCTCCGGAATTTACATCGTTTTTTCTACAGGGCGTTGACAGCACAGGCAAATCCGGTATCATTCCACCCGCTGTCGCAAGGCAGCTGAGGAAAGGCGAGTCATCGCCGATCCAACAAGACGGTGGGCTGGCAGAGTGGCTGAATGCAGCGGTCTTGAAAACCGCCGACGGTTAATAGCCGTCCCGGGGTTCGAATCCCTGGCCCACCGCCATTTTTCTCTCAGACACACCTTCCCGAATACGCATTTTCCTCCGCTTTACCAATCAATTCCGATTTTGCCGTACACTCATTGCTGAACCGTTTACCGAAAACAGCAGGTGTCGATATGGACGAACATCAAACTCCTGAAGCCGAAAACGAGCGCAAGAATCGTCGCTTTGCCGTGTCTGCCAATCGGGGCAAGGCCAGCCATCGCATTCGTTACGTGGAAACGGGTGGGGCGGCAGTGGATGCCGAAGAGTGCACTTTTTGCCAGGCTGTGCCGGATCTTGAAGATGACGCCAGCGTAAAATCAACCCGGGTAACCGGTCATTCGCACCCTGCCGAGTAATCAGGGGCTTCCGTCGGTTTCCTGGCGCCGGGCTTTATGCCGCTTTGCCGAGTGCTGTCCGTATGGCGCGAACGGCTTCAAGGGCGGCTTCGTTGTCGCCGTGAACGCACAGGCTGTCGGCGGGTAAATCCAGCCATTTGCCGGTAGCGCTGGTGACTCCGCCATTGCGGGCAAAAGACAAGGCCTGCTTTACGATCAACTCCGGATCTTCGTGCACAGCACCGGCCTGGCGGCGGGACACCAGTTGGCCCTGATCGTCGTAGGCGCGGTCGGCAAAGGCTTCCAGCAGCAACGGCACACCCAGGTTCTCAGCCAGGGCCTGATGCTCCCGATAACCCAGGGTTACCGGAATCATCAGCGGCAGGCCTTCACGGAAGGTCCGTACCGCTTTCATAACCACTGCCAGGGTGTCCTTATCCTTCATCATGTCGTTGTTGAGGGCGCCGTGGGGTTTTACATAGCTCACGGCCAGGCCTTCGCTGCGGCACATGCCTTCCAGTGCCCCTAACTGATAAAGCATCAGGGCTTCGATTTCATCCGGGGTGTGATAGATGGAGCGTCGGCCAAAGCCTGGAAGGTCGTGATAGGAAGGGTGGGCACCGATTTCAACCTTGTGCTGTGCTGCCAGTACCAGGGTGTGCCGGATCACCATCGGGTCTGCGGCGTGAAAGCCACAGGCCACGTTGGCCATATCAATCAGCGGCATAACCAGGTCGTCCTGGCCCATTTGCCAGGCACCATAGCTTTCGCCCAGATCACAGTTCAGCTTCATGGTACCCCCCTCTTGATGCTATCGACTCGCTCAGAGGTCGTCCCGGCCGGGCCAGGTTGCCTGCTTGCGCTCGCTGGCCAGCGCGGCCCTCTGCTCAAGCACTTCCGGTCTGCTTTCAGGTGCGGCCCAGCCCTGCAGGTTATCTTCTACCAGTTGCACCAGGGCGTCTATATGGCCCTGGGTGGCGTTCAGGCAGGGGATGTAAGCAAAGCCTTCGCCGCCGGCTTCCATGAAGTATTCGCGGTTCTCTTCGTTGATTTCCTCGATGGTTTCCAGGCAATCGGAAGAGAAGCCGGGGCAGAACACATCAATGCTCTTCACGCCTTTGCCCGGCAGGGATTTCAGGGTTTCGTCGGTATAGGGCTGCAGCCACTTTTCACGCCCGAAGCGGGACTGGAAAGTGGTCATGTATTCTTCGGGCTTGAGTGCCAGTCGCTCGGCCAGCAGGCGCGAAGTCTTGTGGCATTCGCAATGGTACGGGTCGCCCCTCTGCAGGTACTTGAGCGGCACCCCGTGGTAGGACAGGATCAGCTTTTGCTTGCGCCCGTGCTCGGCCCAGTGGCTCTCAATGTGCTTCGCCATGGCTTCAATATAGGGAGGGAAGTCATGGTAATGGGAAACAAACCGGAAATCCGGCAACCATCGCCGCTTGGTGAAATCGCCAGCAATGGCATCAAAGGTTGAGGCCGTGGTTGAGGCCGAATACTGGGGGTAAAGTGGCAGCACCAGCAGCTTGCGTACACCTTGTTCCTGCATCTCGTCCAGTACGCGGGGAATAGACGGGTTGCCATAACGCATGGCAAAGCCCACTACCACGTCGTTGCCATATCGGGCTTGCAGGGCTTTGCGGATGCCCTCCGCCTGGTTGGCGGTGTGGATCAGCAGGGGTGAGCCGTCTTTGTCCCACACGCTGGCGTAGGCTTCAGCACTTCTCTTCGGGCGGATGCGCAGAATAATGCCATGCAGGACCAGCCACCAGATGGGGCGGGGAACTTCAACCACCCGGGGGTCCCACAGAAATTCCCCGAGATACCTGCGCAGTGCCGGGGTAGTGGGGGCATCCGGGGTGCCCAGGTTGGTTACCAGAACGCCAAGGCGCTCCGACTGCTTGTGGCTGAAGTTCTCTGTCCCTTTGTATGGCATTGAAGCTTTCCGGTGTTGGGTAGTTAGTGCTGGTCTGCCTGCTGCTGAAGCCGCGGAATCAAGCTGGTAATGTCGTAGCCGGCCCGGTGGGCCCTGGTCAGGATTTCCCGTGGGTCAAGCTCGCGGGCGGCGCTCAGGGCCCATAGTACGGTACAGCGGGTGCCAGATCGACAGAAAGCGAATACGGGTTTGTCGGCATCCCGGATCATCGGGGCAAAGTTGTCGACATCCGCATCGGTAATGTTGCCGGACTCCACTGGCAGGTAGACCCACTTGAGCCCGTGCTCGGCGGCAGCGGCTTCAATATCGGCCATGGACGGCTGGCCCGGCTCTTCCCGGTCCGGCCGGTTGGCAACCAGGGTTTTAAACCCCAGGCGTGCGATTTCTGCGACATCCTGCACCGCAATCTGCGGTGCTACGGAGAGGTTGTCATCGATCTTTCTGATTTCCACTAGCATTCTCCAACGTTCTGTCAGGCGGCATCGCTGCCGGCGAATTCTCGATCGGTTTCAGAGTCGCCCCGGGCACGATTGCGCTCGAACAACTCGAACAGCACCATGCCGGCCACCATAGAAGCAACGAACACGGCGCCCTTGATTTCGCCGGCGCCCAGTGCCACAAGTCCGGGGCCCGGGCAGAAACCGGCAATGCCCCAGCCGATGCCGAACATCATACTGCCGATAACCATGCGTTTCTCGATTCGGTTATTGGTCGGCAACTTCATGTTGAAGCCGAGGAACGACAGGGTGCGTTTACGGGCGACTGCTAAAGACACCAGCCCGACGATGATGGCGCCCCCCATCACAAACGCAAGGGAAGGATCCCACAGACCGGCGATGTCCAGAAAGCCCAGTACCTTTTCCGGGTTGGCCATGCCGGAGACAACCAGGCCCATACCGAAGACCAGGCCGGCGAACAGCGAAGCGAAAGAGTATTTCATGGCATCAGGCTCCGATCAGGTGGCGAATAACAAAGACGGTAATGAAACCGGTGGCCATAAAGCTCAGCGTGGCAACCAGCGAGCGCAGCGACAAGCGAGACAGCCCGCATACGCCATGGCCGCTGGTGCAGCCGGACGCGTAGCGGGTGCCGATGCCCACCAGCAAACCGGCCACGATGAGCGCCGGATAGCCGGCATTGATTTCAACCGGCGGAAGCTGGGCGAACAGGGCCCAGACCGCTGGCGCGCCGATCAGGCCGGCCAGGAAGGCAACGCGCCACAGGATGTCGGTGCGAACGGGGGCGAGCAGCCCGCCCAGAATTCCACTGATGCCGGCAATACGCCCGTTCAGAAGCAGGAAACTAGCCACTGCCAGGCCGATAAGGATACCGCCCGTGAGGGCTGCGCCAGGGGTAAACTGGCTCCACGCAATATCAATCATTCAGAATCTCCGGATTGAATGGTTGGTTTTGGAATAAGGATATAATGGGGTGTGATAATAACAAAAAAAGCCCGGCAAGGGATGCCGGGCAGAGGCGTGCGAGTAGTATCCATGAAAGACTTCCAGACAAACCGGCATCAACTCGGATACCGGTATCGAGAAGTATTGACCATAATTTGAGCAGTTCAAGCCAGAGGCCCTTTCGTTTGAAAACATTTTTTCATATCGCACCCGTGTTTATACTGCGGCCTTTTCCCATGCGGGTTTCAGGGCCGCCCAAGGTAACACTGAAATCGCGGTATAGCTGTAATACAATGGGCGCTGAACACCCTTTGCCCGCATTCAAGAGGTAGCTATGTCCGACCAAGACCAAAATTCGCCGGAGAATGATCCGCAGCTGGCAGACAAAATCAAGGGCTCTGCCCGTCAGATCTGGCTGGCCGGGCTGGGCGCCTACACCAAGGCCGAGGAAGACGCCGGTAAATTTTTCGACCGCCTGGTCCAGGAAGGCGAACAACTGGAATCGAAAACCCGTGGTGTGGTCGGCAAGCAGATCCGTACCGTGGAAGACCGGGTTGGCGAAGTTCGCGAGCGGGCAACCGGTACCTGGGACAAGCTCGAGCACATGTTTGACCAGCGGGTGTCCGGCGCGCTCCGGCGTCTGGGTATTCACCGTCGGGAAGAAATCGAAGCCCTCGAACATCGTATTGCGGCTCTTGAATCTGAACTGACCCGCCTTCGCGATTCCGACTCACTGGCCCGTGACGAAGAAGAATAAGCTTTACAGATACGTGTGGCTGGTGAGACGGATCTGTTCCTGTTCCTCAGCCGCCATGTAGGGCAGTATCAGGTGCAGCATCTGGTACACCCCCTTGCCCGGATCCACCGACTCCCGGTTATCCAGGTGTGACAGCGTGTCGAAACTGCTCCAGTAGCACACCGTCAGCGTGAGCTGTTCACACAGGGATTCCAGTTCTGCCTCTTCAATGGCCATGGTCTGCTGGCCGCGAAAACTCTCGCACAGGGTACGAAACGCTGTCGTTTTCTTTTTGAGAATGCGCCGGAAACGGACCTGCAACTGGCTGTAGCGCGACAGCACATTGACCAGGTCCTGGTACATAAACCGGTAACGGGCTACCGCCTCGAACAGCATGTGCAGAAAGAACCCGAACTGGTCCAGTGAAATCTCCACATCTTCCGGCACCGCCAGCAGGTCGAGCATTTCCGCCTCAAAGCCGTCGAACAGCTCCTCGACAATGTCGCCCTTGCTCTTGAAGTGGTAATACAGGTTACCCGGGCTGATCTCCAGTTCGTCGGAGATCAGCAGCGTGGTGACATTGGGTTCGCCCAGGCTGTTGAACAGTTGCAGGCTGGTGTCGAGAATCCTGTCTCTGGTTTTGACCTTTTTCATAAGGGCAGTGGCGCGCCTTTACAGCTCGAAGCTGGCCCAAACCGGGCAGTGGTCGGATGGCCGCTCCATGGCACGGATGTCGTAGGACACCCCGGCTGCCCTGGCTTTCGGCAGCAGGCTGTCGCTGGCCATGATCAGGTCGATACGCAGGCCCCGTTTCGGCTCCCGCTCGAAGCCTTTGCTGCGATAGTCGAACCAGCTGAAGGTATCGGCTTCATCCGGGTGCAGGTGGCGGAATACGTCGGTATAGCCCCGTTTTTCCACTTCTCCCAGCCATTCCCGTTCTTCCGGCAGGAAGCTGCATTTTCCGGTGCGCAGCCAGCGCTTGGCGTTGTCCGGGCCGATGCCGATGTCTTTGTCGGTGGGGGAGATGTTCATATCGCCCATCACCACCACATGGCCCGGTTGCTGTTTCAGGTCGTCCAGGTAGGCCATCAGGTCCGCGTAGAATTTCTGCTTGGCCGGAAACTTCACCGGGTGGTCGCGGCTTTCGCCCTGGGGGAAGTAACCGTTGATGACCGTCAGCGGCTCACCATTTACGGTAAAACGGCCGGTAATCAGGCGGCGCTGGGAATCCTCGCCATCAGACGGATAGCCTTTAACCACATGCTCCGGTTCTATCCGCGACAGCAACGCCACGCCGTAGTGCGTCTTCTGACCATGGAAATGCACGTGGTAGCCCAGTTGGCGGATGGCTTCTTCCGGAAATTCCGCATCGGTCACCTTGGTTTCCTGCAGGCCGATGAAATCGGGATTCAGCTCTTTAATGACGGCTTCAAGCTGGTGCAGGCGGGTGCGGATACTGTTTACGTTAAACGACACAAACATCATGGCGTGGAATCTCCGGATCAGTTTGCCCGGAAGTTTACCATAAGGGATGGCCTATGCCGTGTGGCTGAAGGGGCGCCGTCAGTCTGTCAGTTCACACTCCGGGTATCGGATGACCCGGTAGTTGATTGCAGCGGTGTAATTGGCATCTGCGTTCTTGCGAATGTTGGTCAGCCCCAGGTAGTGGGTCAGGGCGCCGTTGCGGTTGTAGCCGAGGATGATCGGATCAACCAGTACTCTCAGCATCAGGCTGGTGGGGCGGATTTGCACCACAAAGTCGGCATCTACACGGTTTTTCGGGCCGGGTTCCAGCACAAAGCCGTAGTAATCGCCCCGTGTGGGTGCCAGGAAATCGAATTCCACAGACTGACCGCTGGTTACCGCGGCCCAGTTGGCGCGTACGAACTGGTCAAAGCCTGCATCCACCACCAGTTTGCTGCCAAAGCGCAGCTCGAACATGGCGGTTTCGCTGGAAGGTTTCTGCCAGGTGATGTCCAGGGTGTTGGCTTCGGGGTAGCTGATCTCCAGGCGCTCGTTGAACTCCGACTGGTGAAAATCCACCTCCGGCAGCTGGACAGATTGCCGGTAAGTCAGTTGCTTGCTGGCAAAGCCCGTGTCGTCACTTGCCCTCAGGTAATCGACCCGGTGTTGCTCCGGAACGAATACGCCAGTCTCACAGGTGCCGCTGACGGCATGGTGTTCCTGGTAAACCGGCCTGTCGTCATCAAGGCTGCGGGCGCTGCCATGGAACTCGAAGACGGCGGCACTGGCCTGGCTGCAACCGAGCAGGGCGCCAACAACCGCTGTTGTCATTTTCATGGCTCAAGCTCCGTGTACAAACTTTTCCGGATAAACAGCAGCAGCGGGAAGATCACCAGCCAGCCCAGCGCGATGGCCGCTACCGACAGGGCAGTGTCCGGCAGTGTGACTGCGCCAAGCTTGGCGGCAGACCAATAAGCCAGTGCCCCGGCAAACGGTGCCAGTACAAACGGTAGCCAGCGGTGCTGGCCTATCCACGCAAGTGAGTGGCACAGGGTGGTCATGAACAGGGCCCATATAGCCACCAGCCAGGGCGGCACAACGGCAGTTTCTTCGATACCCGGGATGCCGAGAATGCCAAGCCGGAACCAGAGCGTGTCCAGCAGCCCGCCGAGCACCACACCAACCCCGATAAACTGCAATTCGGATAAGCGTTTCTGGCTGACCAGCGCCATATGGGCGATGAAAAACCCCAGTGCCAGGGCAGTTACCGGCAGGCCGGGGTACAGCACACATGCGAACCAGCCGGCCTGGAACAGTACGAAGTTCAGGACATTCCGGGCCGTTTCCGAGGTGATCATAGGCTGATGATGTTGGCGCGCTTGTTGGCGGGCTTGGCCATCAGCAAATGGGCCACACCAATGGCTCGCTCACTGAAGCCTGCTTCGCAGTAGGCGAAATAGAAGTGCCACAGGCGCTGGAAAGCGGTGTCGTAGCCCAGGGCATCCAGCTCACTGCGCTTTGCCATGAAGCGTTCACACCAATCCCGAAGCGTGCGGGCGTAATGGAAGCCGAAGTCTTCGTTATGGGTGAGTACCAGGTCTGACCCGCGGCCCATGGACTGCAGGATCGCCCCAAATGAAGGAATAAAGCTGCCTGGGAAGATATATCGCTGGATAAAGTCCACGTTCTTCAGGGCACGTTCATAACGCTGTTCCGGCATATTGATCGCCTGCACCAGGGCCAGGCCATCCGGCTTCAGCAACTTGCTGATCTGGGACAGGTAGCTGTCGAGGAACTGCGGACCAACCGCTTCAATCATTTCAATAGACACCAGCTTGTCGAACTGGCCGGTGAGGTCGCGGTAATCATCGAACAGCAGGGTAATGCGATCTTCCAGCCCTTCAGCCTTCACACGCTCCCGGGCCAGCTCCAGCTGTTCCTTCGAGATGGTGGTGGTGGTTACGTGGCAGCCGTAATGTTTGGCGGCATGGATGGCAAAGCCGCCCCAGCCGGTGCCGATCTCCATCACCTTGTCGCCGGGTTGCAGGTCGAGCTTTCGGCAAATGACATCCAGTTTGTGAACCGCAGCCTGTTCCAGTGTGGACTCCTCGCCCGGATAAATGGCGGAGGAATACATCATGGTGGGGTCCAGGAACAGCTGGAACAGGTCGTTGCCCAGGTCGTAGTGGGCGCTGATGTTCTTGCGGGACCCTTCCGGGGTATTGCGGTTCAGCCAGTGCAGGGCCTTCAGGGCCGGTTTGCTGATCCAGCTGAACTTGTCCTCGAAGGCATTCATGGTATCGAGGTTACGGGTGAAGAAGCGCAACAGGGCGGTCAGGTCCGGTGAACTCCAGTCCCCAGCCACGTAGGATTCCGCGGCACCCACGCTGCCACCGGTAACCAGGTCCCGCCAGGTGCTGTGGTTGTGAATGATCAGTTCTGCGGTCGGGTAACGCTCGTCGTTGTCGCCGAATACCTGGTCGTCGTAACCTTGTTCACGTACCACCAGTTTGCCGTGCCCCAGCATGGACAACTGATGGCACACCAGTTTGCGGGCAACCCGGCTAATGGTGCCGGTGTTGGCAACGCTGGATTCCTGGCTGGTGACGGAGGTATTCAGGTTCTCCATGAGCTTACCCTTCCTGAAGATTGTTCATTTGACGCGTTGATGGCCGGTTCACTGACATCGACCCCCTGATCTTCCACTCCCCGGCGGAACTCCGGTACCTGTGGCTCCAGTTTGTCCGGGTGGGTGTAGAAGGGGGCGCCCTTGAGTTTCAGTTTCAGGGCGTTCCAGTAAATACCGGCGGTGCCTTTGAGAGTTTCCAGGGGGAAACGTCGCAGGCTTCGATGCAGGGTTTTACGATCAAGTACCTGCCGTTGGACTACCAGGGTGGCATCAAAATGTTTGTGATCTTCCTGTTCCACGTTCATGTGGATGCGCAGTTCCGGGCCCCGGAAGCTGAATAGCCACTGGTAGTGCTGGTTCATGCCGTTAAACGGCGACACGTGGAAACGCTTGCTGAAGGAAAAACGCTCGGTTTGCCAGTTGCTTGCATCGCCCGGCCCGTGATTTCGGCATTCCAGGCAATACACGTGGCGTTCCTTCCAGGGGGTATTGGTAATCTGGGCCAGAATCACCCGGGGCACGTCACCCCGGGCCGGGTCCTGGCCCTTTTCGTAGCACAGGTAAAAGCTGACCGGGTTGAAAATATACCCCAGATACCGCGGGTGGGTGATCAGTTGAACCGGCCCGTCCGGCTGCCAGCCGGTGGCGATCTGAACCCGCTGCACCACTGCCTGGTGCAGGTTCGGGATGTGCGGGTCCAGGTAATCTTTCCGGCAAAGCCCCAGCCAGTTGAACCGTTCCAGTGAGAAAAAGCGGCTGATGGAAGTGACAGAAGACCACTCCTCAAGGTCCAGTGCCAGCATGCCAATGTTGTACAGAAACTCATGCTGTACCGGCAACTTACGGCGATGTCTTATAGTGCCTTCTAGCCACTGGCTGGCCATGCTCAAAGCTCCACACCAAAGGCCTGTGTCACCCGCAGGGCGCTGCGCACGCCGTCTTCGTGAAAGCCGTTAAACCAGTACGCGCCGCAGAAGTGCGTGCGGTTATGGTTGCCGATTTCGTCATAGCGCTGTTGGGCGGCAACAGCCTCCAGGGTGAACACCGGGTGGTCGTATTCGAACCGCTTGATCACCTTGGCTGGATCGATATCCCGGCTGCGGTTCAGGGTTACGCAGAATGTCTCCGGAGCGTCGTCGAAGTTCTGCAGGATATTCATATTGTAGGTGACAGATACCGGATGGGTGCTGTGCTCGGGAATCATGTAGTTCCAGGCCGCCCAGGCCCGACGGTTGGAGGGCAGCACGCTGGCATCGGTGTGCAGCACAACATCGTTCTTCTGGTAGCCGATGGCGCCCAGAATGTCCCGCTCTTGGTCACTCGCGTCGCTCAGCATGGCCAGTGCCTGGTTGCTGTGGCAGGCGAGGATAACCTGGTCGAAGCGGTGGTTTTTCCCGTTAACAACCAGCGTTACGCCGTTTTCATCCCGCTGGATGGCGGAGACAGGGCTGTTCAGGTGGGTTTTGTCGCCCAGCCTCTGCATCATGCGGGTGACATAGCTGGCGGAACCGCCGGAAATGACCCTCCAGGTGGGCCGGTCATCTACCGACAACATGCCGTGGTTGTTGAAGAACTGCAGGAAAAACCGGATCGGGAACTGCTCCAGCACGATTTCCGGCGCGGACCAGATGGCCGCTCCCATGGGCACGATGTAGTTGTTGCGGAAGTATCGGCTGTAATGGTTGCGGTTCAGGTATTCGCCCAGGGTTTCGCCTTCGGGAATGTCACCGGCGGCCAGGTCTGCCCGGGTTTCCTTGTTGAAGCGCAGGATCTCCCGGATCATTTTCAGGAAATGCAGGTTCAGGGCGTTCTTTCGCTGGGCAAACAGGGTGTTCAGGCTGGTGCCGTTGTATTGCAGGCCGCTGGTGTGGCAATCCACGCTGAAGCTCATATCGCTGACTTCCGAGGCCACGCCCAGCCGGTCCATCAGTTTGATGAAGTTCGGGTAGGTCCAGTCATTGAAGACGATAAAGCCCGTGTTGACCGGCCAGGTACGACCCCCGGCCTTGACCAGCTCGGTGTTGGTGTGGCCGCCGGCATAGTCGGCGGCTTCGAACAATTCTACGTCGTGGTGTTCACTGAGCAGCCAGGCGGCGGTCAGTCCTGAAACACCGGCGCCAATAACTGCAATGCGCTGACGGTCCTGATTCATTGATGGTTTTCCTTAAGCGGTTTGTTCACAAAATAGGTTTGGTCAGGAATTCTGGTCGGCTTTGCGGGCCATGGATGCTGCCATGCGATCCACCACTCCTTGAGGCAAGGCGCCCAGCGCTTTCAGCAGCCAGGTAAACCGTCTAGGGAAAGCAATCTCGTTGCGGCCTTTGGCCAGCCCGTTGGCAATCCTTTGTGCGGCATCGTCTGCGGTCACCATAAACGGCATGGGAAAGTCGTTCCGATCGGTCAACGGTGTTTTTACAAAGCCCGGTGAGACCACCACAACATCAATGCCTTCGGCAGCCAGGTCTGCCCGCAGGGCATGGGCAAAGTAGGTCAGGGCGGCCTTGGATGCGCCATAACCTTCGGCCCGGCCAAACGGAAACCACCAGGCCGACGAGCTGACAATCACCAGGGTTGATGGCTTGCCCTTTGCCCGGGTGGCCCGCAATGCGGGCAGGGCGATGTCCAGGCTGCGGGCGGTGCCGAGCACGTTGGTAGTGATATTGGCCTCGATGACCTGGCTGTTGTAGTTGGCGACTTCCAGGTACTCGCAGGTGCCGGCGTTCAGAATGGCCATGTCCAGGTCGCCAAAATGCTGGAGATCGCCCTGAATGGCAGACAAATCGTCCAGGCTGGTGGTGTCTGCCACGGCGGATGTAATCCGGTTCGGGTGTTGGCTGGCCAGCTTGTCCAGCGCCTCGGCCCGCCGGCCGGTAATCACCAGGTTGTGGCCCCGGTTTGCCAGTTCATGCACCAGGGCCTCGCCGATTCCGGAAGACGCGCCGGTAACCCAGATGTTCGATGCGGATTGCAGTCGTTTGTTCATCCTGCCTGCCTCTTCACCCAGCGGATAGCGCCACCGACCACCGGCAGGTTTTCGTAAAGCAGTTGCCCGGCGTCAAAATAGTCCCGATGGAAGCGCACCTTGCCGTTGCTGATTTCCAGGTGACTGATGCCGTCTACGAACACGGTCTTGCCGTTACGGATGCGCTTGTGGCGCAGCTCCATTACCCAGGGGATGGTGCACCATTGCTGCTGGATAACCGGCGAGCTGAAACGGAACTGGCAATGGAGTACGTTGCCATAAGCCCCGGCCATGTATTCGGTAAGCTCGTTCAACCCGGACACCTGGCCGAACGGATCCTGGAAGTGGATATCCTGGCTGTACACGTCCTTGAGCTGGCTCAGGTTGCCTTTGTCGAGTTGGTTGTACAGTGTGCAGAAGCGCTCAAGCACTTCCGGTAGTTCAGCAACCGGTGTGCTGGTGTCTACGCTGGAAAGGTGTTGGCTCATTGGCTTGCCCTCCCGGTACGGTTGCGGTCGAGTTCGAGGGTTTCCTTACGGATATGGTCGGGGATCGGATTCAGGTCCCAGATAATGCCCAGTTTCGACAATACCCACAGGCCGTACCAGGTAATGTCGATTTCATACCAGCGGAAGCCCTGGCGAACCGCCGTTGGCCAGCGATGGTGGTTGTTGTGCCAGCCTTCGCCCAGCGTGATCAGTGCCAGCCAGAAGTTGTTGCGGCTGTCATCGCTGGTTTCAAAGCGGCGCTTGCCCCACACGTGGGACAGGGAATTAATAGAGACGGTGGCGTGAAACAGCACCACGGTGGAGATAAAGAAACCCCAAACCAGTAGTTGCAGGCCGTTGGTGCCCAGCCCGGGCGCCCAGGCAGCCAGTGATTCGCCAAGCAGGTAAATAGCAACTGCGAAGGCGGCAGGCACCAGGGAGTCGAAGCGATTGATAAAACGCAGTTCCGGGAACTTGAGCCAGTCTTTTACCCGGCGCTCGTTCATGGCAAAACCGGCGTCGCAGGTAAACCATCCCACGTGGGACCACCAGAATCCGCCCTGGTGGGGGGAGTGAAGGTCTTCCTCGCGGTCTGAATGCTGGTGATGGTGCCGGTGGTGCGCCGCCCACCAAAGAGGGCCGCGCTGCGCGGCACTGGCGCCCAGAACGGCAAACACAAATTGCGCGGGCCGGCTGGTTTTGAAGGATTTGTGGGAAAAGTAGCGGTGATAGAAGCCGGTAATCGCGAACATCCGAACCAGGAAAAATCCAAGGGCAAACACCATCGCGAAGGTGCTTGTGCCGGTCACCAGTACCAGGAGACAGGCCAGGTGCAGGGCAATAAACGGGAGTACCCGTACCCAGTTAAAGGTTCGGGACGAGGTGTCCAGGTGATCTGATCCCGCTTCGGAATCGAACCATCTCAGAATATTTGTCAGCCAGTAATTCACTCGGGTCATAAATAACCATGCTCAATGTAACGTCAGACACCCCATCAATACGAAGTATCGCGATTATTGGTTCAGGCCTTGCGGGCCTTACCGCAGGAATTCTGCTTGGCCGAAAGGGCCATAATGTCAGGGTCTTCGAGAAAAGTCGTGGCCCCGGTGGCCGTATGTCGTCTAAACGGGTTTCGGGAAGCTCGGCGGACATCGGAGCCCAGTATTTCACGGCCCGTCACCCGGAGTTTCTGGCGTTTTTGAAGGCGTTTGCCGGAGCCGACAATTTTGGCCCCTGGCAGGGCCGTTTCGGCTTTCAGGGCGACGATAAACAGTGGCAGGCGTTCCCCGAGGAAACCCGCTACGTAGGCGTACCCAGAATGACCGCCATTACCCGGGCGTTGTCCGAACACGTTCCGGTAACCGCGCAGGTACGGATTGCGAAACTGGAGCGGGTCGGGGAGCAATGGCGCTTGATCTGCACCGAAGGCAACGACCACGGCAGCTACGACCAGGTGATCATCACAGCGCCTCCGGCCCAGGCCCGGGATCTGCTGGAGGCCAGTGGGCTGAACGAACTTGCCGGCGGTCTTGGCCATTCTGAAGACAGTATTCTGGCCTGCTGGGCGGTGGCCGCGCACTTTGAAGAAGTGCCGAGCGATGATTTTGATGCCATGCGGCCGGATTCCGACGTGCTTTACTGGGTGGCTAACAACTCCTCTAAACCGGAGCGCAACGATCAGGGCCAGTGGTGGGTGCTGCATGCCACGCCGGAATGGACGCAGGCCCACGTAGAGGAGCCCGCCGAAAAAGTGTCGGAGCAGCTGCTGGCTGCCTTTTACGAACTGACCGGGTATCAGGGCGCTGCGACCGATGCCGTAGCGCACAGGTGGCTTTACGCCCGCTCGGTGCAGCAGGAACAGCCGGGTTATCTGCTGGAACCCGGGCTGGGCGTAGGCCTGGCAGGAGACTGGCTCAATGGCGGCCGGGTAGAGGGCGCCTGGGAAAGCGCCACTCGCCTGGTTGAAGCCCTGGGCTGATTATTTCATCAGGTCGGAAGGGGCCCGGGTGGTCACTTCCGGCCGGTGGTAGAAGTGGGTGATGGTGCCATCGCCAAACTTGGAGAAGAACGCGCTGACATCGGTGATCTTTCGAAGCGACCGCTCCCGGCTGACTGGATTCTTCACCAGTACCTTGATGCCGTTGAAATTGTCCTGGATGTTGGAAAACCGGGCCCGCATGGAGCAGGTGACCACATCCATCGGGTTCAGGCCCAGCTCTCCGGCCAGCCAGTTGCCGTGTTGGGTAATCTCTGCCTTGGCCATGTTCTCCCGGGTGTCCAGGTGCTTGAGCTTCACCCGGTTCACAATGCTGAAGGAATAGCTCTTTGGCTGCCGTCTTGCCACTTTCCGGAACGCCTCCCAGAAGAAACTGTCGGTCAGTTCGGCGAAGTAGTTCATATCGCTCAGGCAGGTATCGATCCACTCGAAACTTTCCGGGTCTTCCAGGACTTCGTTAATCGCCTCGCGCAGCAGCCAGTCAAAGCCCAGGGCGGTCTTGTGGGCATAGACCTTGCGGTACATCTGGTAACGGCTGTATACAAAGTCTTCCAGCGCGCCCAGGCCTTTCTGGGTAATGGCCAGCCCCATCCAGGGCTCGGTTACGTCCCAGCCAAATCGCAGGTTGCTGAGCAGGTGGTCCAGGTTAAAGCCACCGATGGTGACGGAGCTGTGGAAGCCGTCACGCAGCATATAATCGGCCCGGTCGGCATCAATCTCGCCCGATACAATGGACGACAACAGTCCCATGACCAGCCCGGGTATGTCGCGTTCCGGAATCGCCCCGGCAACGGCATCGTCGCCGGCGATGAAATCCCAGAAGGTGCGCGCGTGGCGGCAGAAGGTGTCGCTGGGGGTGACGTCTGTGGTCTCCATAATGCCGATCACATCCACCGCATCCAGGCCGGCGCTTTCCAGGTCGACCGAGGTCAGCACTTCGTGCGCCACCCGCACCGAATAGTGCTCATGCTCCAGTTCGTCCGGCTCGCCCCGGTGATAGCGGGAGTAATCCACGCCCTGCCAGAGGTCGGCAAATCGTCCGGGGCGGGACATCAGCTCCCGGATGCGCCGGGCCTGGGTAAACTGGTGGGAAAAGCTGGAATGGCCGCTGTCGTGCAGCAGGCACCCCAGCCGGATGGTCTTGGCAAGGTAGTCGATGGCATCAAGCTGGCTCAGGCTCAGGTCCATGCTCTCGCTCAGTTGCCGCTCCCGCAGGTAGGCATCGATCATCGAACGGAACATCCGGGTGCCCACATGCATCACACCGATGCTGTGCAGAAACCGGGAGTGGGTGGCACCGGGGAACACCAGGCTGAGAATGTCGTTCTGGCAGATGTTGCGTAAACGCTGGAACAGCGGGTGGTCAATAACCTGTATTTCATGGCGGTACAGGGGAATACCCCCGTGAACCGGGTCCATGATCAGCTTGTCGTAGGCTCCGAGCAGGTCGTTGACGGCACGTCGCATGGTTACAATTCTCCCAAAATGATGACAGCGACCTTGTTATATCACAGGGGCATGCCAGAATAGGCGATATGACCCGAATTTCTCTTTTATCGCTGGTAGTTTAAGGCAATCAACATGAACTCGCGCACCGAGCGCATACTGATTATCGATGCCGACGAACAGGCGCGAAACGATTTGTCACGCTACCTTGAAGCGAGGGGTTTCTACGTGACCGGGTATCCCGATATCCAGTCCGCCCGCGGCTTGTTCGAAGATAAACTCCCGGACGTCATCTTTGCAGACCTGCCCGCCGACGCCATCCGTGATCTCACCACCCGGCTGGCGGACTCGGAAAGCTTTATTCCGGTGGTTACCTGCACGGCCAGCAACTCCAGTACCGATGTTATCCAGGCGCTGCGGGCCGGTGCCGCCGATGTGGTGCTCAAGCCCTGCAACGACGACAAAGGCGCACTGGATGATGTGATCGGCAAACTGTTCGACCGGGTGCGGGTTAACCGATTGAACCAGTTGTACAGACAGGAACTGGAAGAAACCAACCGGGAGCTGCGCAGCGGTATTGCGGAGCTGAGGGCAGACCAGAACGCCGGGCGCAAAGTCCAGCTGCGAATGCTTCCGGACCACGATTTGCAGATTTCCGGGTTGCAGGTCGACCACAAGATCAAACCCTCGCTCTACCTGAGCGGCGATTTTCTCGATTATTTCCGCATCTCCGAAGACAAGGTGCTGGTATACATCGCCGATGTTTCCGGCCACGGCGCCAGCTCTGCCTTTGTCACTGTCTTGCTGAAAAACCTGACCAATCGTTTGCAGCGCAACCTCAAACGGCAGTCCAGCGACGACATCCTTCACCCGGAGCGCTTTCTCGAGCGGATCAACTCGGAACTGCTCGATACCGGCCTGGGTAAACACGTAACCGTGTTTGTGGGGATAATTTCCATATCTGAACGTATACTGAGTTATGCGGTGGGTGCACATTTCCCGATGCCGATTTTGTCGTTTGAAGACGGCGAAACCCGGTTTCTGGAAGGTAATGGCCTGCCGGTGGGGTTATTCGAAGATCCCGAATGGGAGGTGTATCAGGTTCATCTGGACCGGCCGTTCAGGTTGTTGATGTTTTCAGACGGCATTCTGGAAGTAATTGCTCCGAAATCGCTGGATGAAAAGGAACGAACACTACTTGAACTCGTGTCTGGAGGTAGTCACACTATCGCATCGCTGAGTGAGGCTCTGGGATTGGATACCATCTCCGAGTTGCCCGACGATATCGCGATAGTTTCGGTAACTGATGCCCTTGACGGGCCAGATAACACGTCGTCGACGTAGTGGCAGTGTGAAAAATGGCTGGTTATAAGATCCTGCAAGCAGAAAAGCAGGGAATTTACGTCCTGAAGTTTATTGGGGAAATCCGGCTGAACCTGTGTTCGACGCTGGACAATCTGGTTGAGATCATCACGGGTAACCCGCAGTTCAAAACGGTAATTATCGATCTGACCGAGACCGAAATTATCGACAGCACCACCCTCGGGCTGCTGGCCAAGATTGCCCTGGCCGCCCGAAAGCAGAGCCGCTTCCTGCCGACTCTGATCTCGACCAACCCTGATATTACCCGCATTATTACCTCAATGGGTTTCGACAAGATCTTTATCATTGTGCGCGAGCCCGCTTCCCGGATAGAAGAACTCGAAGAAATTCCCGTACTCAAGGCCAGCGAGCAGCAGGTGAGAGACAAGGTTCTGGACGCCCATAAAATCCTGATGGGTATGAACAGCAAGAACAGGGAAGAATTCAAGAATCTGGTGCGTGCCCTGGAGTGTGAAGAAACCGGCTAGGTTTCAGCACGCCACGGGTGCGCTGCCCGTACGCAATAAAACGGAAATGATATGCCTGAAAACACCACTCCCCCGAAAGACGGGGCGAAGTCTTACGACGTTGCAGTGCTGGGTGGCGGTAGCTTTGGTACCGCCATGGCCAAGGTTCTTGGCGAAAACGGCCACACCGTCCATTTCTGGATGCGCGATGAAGCCCAGGCTGAGGAAGTTCGCCGCACCCGTGTGAATAAGCGCTACATGCCGGATGTCACCATTGAAGGCGACGTGCAGCCCACCACAGACCTGGCCGAAGCCGTTGCCAGGGCCGAAGTGGTATTGGTCGCTATCCCTTCCAAGGCCTTTCGCTCTGTGATCCGCGAGAATGCCGACGCATTCCGGGAAGGGCAGATTGTAGTCAGCCTGACCAAGGGTATTGAAGAACACGGCTTCAAGCTGATGAGCGAAATCCTGATGGAGGAGCTTCCACGCTGTCGTTCCGGTGTGCTCAGCGGCCCGAACCTGGCGGCCGAGATCGTCAATCGTGAGCTGACCGCCACGGTTATTGCCGCCAAGGATCCGGAAGTTCGCCGCACGGTGCAGGATCTGCTGGGGTGCGAGTATTTCCGGGTATACGCCAACGTAGACGTGTATGGCGTAGAGCTGGCCGGCGCCCTCAAGAACATTTACGCCATTGTGGCCGGACTGGCCTCGGCGCTGGAGATGGGTGAAAACGCCCGGGCCATGCTGATTACCCGAGGGCTAGCGGAAATGAGCCGCTTTGCCGTAAGCCTTGGAGCCAACCCGATGACCTTTATGGGGCTGGCGGGCGTTGGTGACCTGATTGCCACCTGCACATCGAACAAAAGCCGGAACTACCGGATTGGTTACGCGGTGGGCAAGGGCAAGCAACTGGACGAAGCGGTGAAAGAGCTGGGCCAGGTGGCCGAGGGCATCTACACGCTGAAACTGGTGCGGGAGAAATCGGAATCCATCGGCATTTACATGCCGCTGGTGCGCGGGCTTTACGAGATTCTGTACAACGATGCCTCGATCAACGCGGTCATCAGCAGCCTGATGATGGCGGTACAGAACTCTGACGTAGAATTTATTCTGCCCCGTACCATCACCCAGTAAAGGCTTCTGCGAACGAGGAGCGCTTATGCAACTGATCATCATGCGCCATGGCGAAGCCGGCTGGCACAGCCTGGACCAGGAACGGGAGCTCACCGATGTGGGCCGGCACGGGGCGGCAGCCGTGGCCGCGGCTATCGGAAAATCGTCCTGGCGCCCGGACCGGATCTGGTGCAGCCCCTACACCAGGGCCCGGCAAACCGCAGCGATTGTCTCTGAAGTGCTGAATTGCCCGGTAGACGAAAAGCCGTTCATTACCCCGGACGATGATCCGGGCCTTTGCCTTGACGCTTTACTGGAAACCGATATTTCCCGTTTGATGCTGGTGTCCCACATGCCCCTGGTGGGCAGCTTGTCTACCTTGCTGGTGGACGGCCATCGCAAGGGCATTCCCTTTATGACCGCCCAGGCCGTGGTGCTGGATATGCCGGTGGTGGGCCCGGGCTGCGCTGACTTGAAAGAACAGTTTCTGCCCTGACCTTTACCCTGTCATTCCATTTCGCAAGTTTCGAGACGCCATGTACAGCTTTCCGATCGAGTATATCGAACCCGTCTTCCGCCCGCCGAGCGAGGCAAAGTCCCTGATCCTGCCGGTAACCAACGGCTGCTCCTGGAACCAGTGTACGTTTTGCGAAATGTACACCCAGCCCCAGAAGAAATTCCGGGCCAGGAAGCCTGAGGACATCCGGGCCGATATCGCCAAGGCTGCCGAGGCCTTCGGTGACGTCCGCCGGGTGTTTCTGGCCGATGGCGATGCCATGGTGCTGCCAACCCGCCGGTTGCTGGAAATCCTGAGCGACCTGAAAACCGCCTTTCCGGGCCTCCAGCGGGTTTCAAGCTACTGCCTGCCACGAAACCTGGCGAAGAAATCTGTTGAAGACCTGGTGCAGTTGCGCGAAGCCGGCCTTGGCATCCTGTACGTGGGCATGGAATCCGGCGACGACGAAGTATTGAAACGTATCAACAAGGGTGAGAGCTGGGAATCCACCCGTTCCGCCCTGACGAAGATTCGCGAGGCAGGCCTGACCAGCTCTGTGATGGTACTTAACGGCCTGGGTGGTGAAACCCTGTCGCGCCAGCATGCCATCAACACAGCCACCCTGTGCAACGAAACCCAGCCGGATTATCTGTCGACACTGGTTGTCAGCTTTCCTCAGGGCGAAGAGCGTTTCCGGGAGGGTTTTGGTGATGATTTCGTACCCCTGAGCCAGCAAGGGTTGTTTGAGGAAATCCGCCTGTTCCTCGAGCACCTGGAACTGGAGAAAACCATTTTCCGCAGTGACCATGCCTCCAACTACCTGGTGCTCAAGGGCACTCTGGGCCGGGACAAACAGCGAATGCTGGAGCAGGTCAACCTGGCCATCAGCAATCCCGGTGCGGCGGCGCTGCGCCCCGAGTGGATGCGCGGACTGTAAACGGAGTAGATCACTATGACCCGAAAGCCTGATGAACTGGCCTCCGCTGTTGAACAGAATGCCGGTGGCAAGGCCTTACCGCCGCTAGACCAATGGAACCCGGGGCTGCTGGGGGATATGGACCTGCTGATCACCCGGGATGGCTCCTGGCTGTTCGAGGGCAAACCCATCGGCCGGGAAGCGATCGTGCGATTGTTTTCCACGATTTTGCGAAAAGAGCAGGACGGCGCCTACTACCTGGTCACCCCGGTTGAGAAGTGGCGGATTGCGGTAGAAGACACGCCGCTGCTGGCCCACTCGGCAGAGGCCACGGGAGAGGGTGATAGCCAGGTGATTTCGGTGACCACCAATATGGGCGAAACCCTGGAAATCGGCCCGGACCATCCGCTTGAGGTGGGGGCCTATCCCGACAGCGACGAGCCCCGGCCAGTTGTCGCCGTCAGGCACGGCGTGGAAGCACGGTTGGTGACCAATGCCTTTTACCAGTTGGCAGAGTTTGTTGAAGAGCAAACGGTAAACGGCGAAACCGTGCTGGGAGTTTTTAGCCACGGAAAATTCTGGAAAATCGGGCAGGGCGGTTGAAAAGCCTCTGACCACCCCAATGAATGAGGTAGAAAACGCAGTCTGTCACTTGTTAAACTGTCTTTTCTTACTTGTTATCGAGCCTGGCTCTCTAACGAGGCCCGGTGGTCGTTAGTCCCTCTGTGCAGTATGGCTGTTCAAGATTACTTTCGATTACCTACATCTTAAATACACAGTCATTGCGACACGCAAGGAGATCACATGGCCCAACCTCGTGTTGTCACCATCCATTACACGCTCACTAACGACCAGGGAGAGCAACTTGATTCCTCCCGCGTAGAAGGCCGTGAGCCGCTGTCTTACCTGGAAGGTGCACAGAACATTATCGGTGGACTGGAAAACGCACTCAACGAAAAGAGCGCTGGCGACCAGGTTAAAGTCTCTGTAGCTCCTGCTGAAGGCTACGGCGAAGTTAACGAAGAACTGATCCAGCCGGTTCCGCGTTCTGCCTTCGAAGGCGTCGACACCATCGAGCCGGGCATGCAGTTCCAGGCCCAGACTCCGGGCGGCCCCCAGGTTGTTCGCGTTGTTGAAGTCAGTGACGAGACCGTCACCATCGACGCCAACCACCCGCTGGCAGGCCAGACTCTGCACTTCGACGTAGAAGTAGTAGAAGCTCGCGAAGCAACCGACGAAGAGCAAGAGCACGGCCACGTGCACTGATCTCTTCCGAAAGGTTGATCAAAGAACGGCTCCTGCGGGGGCCGTTTTTTTTGGTTTTTTGCCACGAAATCCACGAAAAAACACGAAAAAAGACACAAAAAAGCCGGAGACGAGCTCCGGCATTTTCTGGTCAGTACACCCGCTTACATATTCGGGTAGTTGGGACCACCACCGCCTTCCGGCGTTACCCAGGTGATGTTCTGGGCAGGGTCTTTGATGTCACAGGTCTTGCAGTGAACACAGTTCTGGGCGTTGATCTGGAACTTCTTGCCGCTGCCGTCTTCCGCTTCAACCACTTCGTACACGCCGGCCGGGCAGTAGCGCTG